>JBFZEZ010000304.1:0-4891 GCA_041306585.1 Spirochaetota bacterium
ATCCTGAACAATTGTCGCCTGGTTTGCGGCGGCTATTTGTTTAATTTTTTCCATCATCAAAGCCCTTGCGTCAGGGCGTGTGTCAGGTTCTTCGCCGAAAATCGATAATTTTGTTCCCCGTGTCTCTGCGGCATTACGGTCGAGTAAGATTTCTTTTTCGGATGCGTCGTTTTTTTTCGTGGAATCAATTTCTGCCTGGGCTGCTCCTGCTGACCGGGAAGCTGGATTGTCAAAGGAGAGTATGACGGTCTCTTCTTCCGGTTCGGCTGGTGCAGATGTCATTGGCTCCCCGGCTTTCCCTTTATCCTTTGTAATGCTGCGAGCCCCGGGTTTTTTTTTCTTTGCCTTTTTTTTCTCTGCGCGCTTCTGGTCAGGTGCGTCTTTTTTTAATGCAACTTGAGTTTCTGCAGGCGCCCCGATTGTGACTGTCTCCTGCGTTGTGTTTGTATACCCGGTAAGGGGTTCCGCAGGATTCAAAAAATAAAAAATGATACCGCACAGGAGAAGCAGTACAGCGGCTTCTATAGGGATTTTTATCGGTGCGGGGATAAAAAGTGCATCAATGATTTTGCGAAATGGCGGTTTTTTTTCTCTGTGGTCATGAACCTGACTCGCGTGCTTTTCTGGGGACTTCGCATTTTCAGGTGATGTAAGGGCCTTCCGGCCGGAGCGCAGGGATGCAAGCTCACTGTTGCATTCCGGGCACGCTTTTATATGGGCCTCCATCGTTTTTCGGGCTGACAATGAAAGGTTCCCGTCGGTTAAATCATCGAGTAATTTTCGTACTTCTTTGCATTCCATGCAACCCCCCCCCATTCAGAAATTCAAGGACAAGTGCCGCGTCATCTTTTTCCTGCATGACTTTTTTTATTCATGCAGATGATTTTTTTTTGTCAAGCATGATTATTATTATATAAATAATCCTTGACATGCGAATTCATAATTTTTTCATAAATATAATATTAACTCAGGAAGGAACCCATGATAATTGAACAGATACTTGTAACCGGCATGGCAGTGTTCTGCTATCTCATAGCCGATGAGAAAACGAAAGAAGGGATGCTTATCGATCCTGCCGGGGATTATGACAAAATTTTCGCCGTGGTCGACCGGCATAAGGTCACGATAAAGTGGGTCGTCAACACCCACGGGCATTTCGACCATACCTCAGGGAACGATTATGTCGTAAAAAAAACTAACGCGCAGTTGCTTATCCACGAGCTTGACGCCAAAAAACTGGGGAGCATGCTGAATTCGATCATGTCGCGCCTGGTCGGCGGTAAGGGGTCCCCTGAACCGGTCGCGTTTGTCAGGGACGGAGACATTATAAACGTCGGTTCGATTCCGGTGAAAGTCATCCATACCCCGGGCCATACCGAAGGGGGTATCTGCCTGTATGTGCCGGGGAATGTTTTCACCGGCGACACCCTGTTCACCGAGGGTTTCGGCAGAACGGATTTTGCCGGGGGTTCGCACAAACAACTGATCGAATCAATTAAAAACAGGATACTCACATTGCCCGATGTCACGGTAGTCTGGCCGGGGCACAATTACGGCCGCTACCCCAGTTCAACGGTCAAAGAGCAGAAGCGGATGTATTAGATGCCTACTAATTACTTTTTTCAAACACACGGATAAAAAAAATAACTTGATTCTTTTAATTATTTATTTTAATCTATCTTTTTAAGTGCTTTGAACACGTGATCTATAAGAAATTTGCTATTGAAACATATCCACCGATAGGCCCTCTCAGTCCCTCTCCGGGGGATATCGGGGGTCCCTGGCGGGAATTAATTAAAATGTATACTGTTCAGGCGCTGGTAATACACACTCATCCATACAGGGCGATAAATTATGGAAAAAAAGATAAAAGAGTTAGAAAAAAAAATCGCCTCCCTCGAAGCAGCCCTTAGTCCTGAAAAAAAGAAAAATCAGCCGGGCGCTCACTCACGTTCGGATTTGTCATTCAAGGACTTTAATGCGATTATTAATGCTTCAGGCGTAGAAGCATATCAATACCTGAGGCTTATCATTGATTCAATTCCCCATTTGATTTCAGCAAGGGATAGCGCGGGCCGATTCACCCTCGCCAATCGGGCTTTTGCCGATGCCTGTGGTACATCCGTTGAGAATCTTATCGGAAAAACCGATGCCGGGTGCAGCATACGGATTAATGGGACCGATGTGAGAGGAAGCGACAATCCCGAAGTGATCACTGCTCTCCGGGAGAAAATTATTCCGGATGAAAGGATAAGTTATGCGGACGGTACCGTGCATCATCTTCAGACAATCATTCGTCCCCTCGGCGACGACCAGGTGCTCGTTACGTCGGTCGATATTACCGAACAGAAGAATCCAGAGAATGAATTAAACCCTTTCCGGCAGGACTGGGAGAATATATTTCAGGCAATCGGGCACATGGTAATCATTCTTAATCGGGACTTCCGTGTCCTTGCAGTGAACAGGGCCGTCGAGAAAGCGACAGGAAAGGCCGGGTCGGAATTTATCGGCAGGCACTGCTACGAGATTTTTCACAGTCCCGATCAAACGGATCCCCCGTCAGGGTGTCCACTCGAGAAACTGTGTAAATCTGAAACCATTGAGACCGTGGAAATGGAGATGGAGGCGTTAGGCGGTTATTATCTGGTTACATGCACCCCTGTGCTCGATGAGGAAGGGCGCATCGGGAAGGTGATCCATATCGCCACCGACATCACCGAATTGAAAAAAGCCGGGGAAGAACTGCAGAAACTCGCTTCCATAGTCCGCCACAGCAACGAATCGATCAACCTCGCAACCCCTGACGGGAAGATGAGTTACCTGAATGAAACGGGTATGGATATGCTTGGTCTTACTCCCGATGAAGTTACAAAAACACATATCATGCAGGTGCTACCGGAACATATGCGGAAAAAAGTGAAGGATGACATAGTGCCGGTACTGTTTGAGAAGGGGACATGGAAGGGCGATTTTCAGTGGGTCAATCAAAAGACCGGGGTGATAACCGACACCCATTCACACCTGTTTACCATCAAAAATCCGAAAACAGGCGGAATCCAGTATTATGCCAACATGTCAATTGATACAACTGAGAGTAAGCGGAATGAAGAGGAGCGAATAAAGCTCGAGCGTCAGGTTCAGCACGCCCAGAAGCTCGAAAGCCTTGGGGTGCTCGCCGGGGGTATCGCACATGATTTCAACAATATCCTGATGACCATACTCGGGAACGCGGATCTGGCCCTGCTTGACATCTCCCCGATGTCACCCGCGCGCGAAAGCATCAAGGAGATCGAACGCGCCGCATGGAGGGCATCCGAACTCGCACGGCAGATGCTCGCGTATTCAGGAAAGGGAAAATTCGTGATCGAGGCGATCAACCTTACAGAGCTTGTGAAGGAGATGATCCACCTCCTGGATGTCTCCATATCGAAGAAGGCGGTGATGAAATATAATTTTAGTGACAACCTCCCGTCATTCAACGGCGATGTCACCCAGATACGGCAGATCGTAATGAACCTTATCACGAACGCATCTGACGCGATCGGTGAACAGAGCGGGATCATCACCCTTTCAACAGGCGCCATGCACTGCAGCGCCGACTATATAGCACGCATAAACGAAATATCCCGCGCCGGTTACGAAACTCCGCCAACCGAAGGTCTATATATTTTCGTTGAGGTTTCTGATACCGGGTGCGGTATGGACGAGGCGACCTGTTCCCGGCTTTTTGATCCCTTTTTCACAACAAAATTTACCGGACGGGGACTGGGGATGGCTGCAGTGCTCGGTATTGTTCGCGGGCACAAGGGTGTCATAACCGTTCAGAGCGAGGTTGGCAAGGGATCAGTCTTTCGGGTTCTTTTTCCTGAGAATGTCAAGGAGGATAGCGCTGATTCCCGGCTCTATGGCAACATCATTGAACAGAAGTGGGAAGGGGTGGGGACCATACTCGTGGTTGACGACGAGGAAACCATACGCGCCGTGGCGAGGAGCATGCTTGAAAAACTCGGCTTCAAGGTGTTGACCGCGTCAGATGGACATGAAGCTGTGAAGATATTCAGCGAACATTCCTCTGAAATAAAATGCATCATTCTCGATCTTACCATGCCCCACCTTGATGGAGTGGAGACCTTCGAGCGTTTACGCAGCATGCAATATAATGTGAAGGTAATATTATGCAGCGGTTACACAGAGCAGGATGCTACTGAACGTTTTATCGGTTCCGACCTCGCCGGGTTTATCCAAAAACCTTATAATATTTCCATGCTGAAGGAGACACTTGAGAAGATATTGTAGTGATTATAAAGATTTGAATGATTTGGAAAATTTACCCTGATATGTACTTTGTCATAGATGACATGGATTGATACCCGCTGAAATTGGCACTTACCAAATTTTTCCCCTGCAACAATAAACATTTGTTGACAAATATATGTATAGTATATTAATGTTATGCATATATTTGTTCCGTAGACGCGCGGTACGTGCTGAATAGGGTTAATGATTTGAGAGAGGCGTTTTTTCGGGTTAATAAAACATTCATTGGAAAACAACACATCAAGAGGGGGACCCATGAACGATATCCGGTCATTTATCGAATCCCATTTCAGCAGGAGCGTGAGGGCACAGCTGAAGCTTGACAGCACAGGCGGCGAGTATGCCGAATTTCCGTCTGGCCTGAATCCGGCATTGCAGCAGGTGCTTATCCGCGACGGCATAACCTCCCTGTATTCCCACCAGCGGGAAGCCTTCGATAAAATTACCGGCAACAACGACACCCTCCTCGTGTCGCACACTGCAAGCGGGAAGACCCTTTCGTTTTTTCTTCCGATTTTAAATGAATATATTGAAGCACCATCGCCGTTTTCCGTACTCCTGCTCTACCCGACTA
>JBFZEZ010000305.1:0-10023 GCA_041306585.1 Spirochaetota bacterium
ACCAAACCCCCTGCTCTTGAGGAATTTTCACAAGACCTCACGAAGCTTGCTGAAGAAAATATGCTTGATCCAGTAATAGGCAGGGATACAGAGATCAACCGCGTAATCCGCATCCTTTCGCGGAAGCGGAAGAACAACCCGATACTCATCGGGGACGCCGGTGTCGGCAAGACAGCCATTGTGGAAGGTCTTGCCCAGTGCATCGTGAAAAAACAGGTCCCGGATGTGCTGACCGAGTCACGGGTGCTTGCCCTTGATATGGCTGCTATCGTTGCCGGAACGAAATACCGGGGTGAGTTTGAAGAACGGCTTAAGCGGATAGTCGAGGAGATTAAAAGCGCGAAAAATATCATCATATTTATTGATGAAGTACACTCGATAATCGGTGCGGGGGCAGCGGAAGGCGCCATCGACGCCGCGAACATACTGAAACCGGCCCTTGCGCGCGGTGAACTCCAGTGCATCGGGGCGACAACATTAAATGAATATAAAATGTATATTGAAAAAGATACGGCCCTTGTACGACGTTTCCAATCGGTCCTCGTGGAAGAACCCGATGTAAATGAAACCATTGAAATCCTTCACGGCCTGAAAGGCCGTTATGAATTGCATCATAAGGTGAAATATGACGAAGAGGCCCTGGTGAAGGCCGCGGTCCTTGCCGACCGCTATATCAGCGACAGGGCGCTCCCCGACAAGGCGATCGACCTTTTGGATGAGGCGGGGGCCATGGCCCGTCTTTCAAACCACGACAGGCCGATCGATATCGTCGTGCTCGAAGAGGAGATTGAAGCCTTGAACAAGGGGAAAAACGAACTCGTACTTTCGCAGGAATATGAGAAGGCCGCGGCTATTCGCGACCAGATAAATGAAAAGCGGGAGGTTCTCGCTGTCAAGCTCGTTGACTGGCAGGAGCGGCGCAATGATTACGTCGTCAGGGTCGGCGTGGAGGAGATTGCTGAAATTATCTCCGAAAGCACCGGTATCCCGGCTGAAAGCCTTGATGAAGGGGAATCAAAAAAACTCCTTACCATGGAGAATGAGCTCCATCAGAAAATCATCGGGCAGGATGACGCGATTATCGCTATCAGCAAGGCGATCAGGCGCGCACGTGTTGGTCTTTCGAGCTATGACAGGCCCAAGGGGACCTTTCTTTTTCTCGGGCCGACCGGTGTAGGAAAGACAGAGCTCGCCAAGGTCCTGGCGGAGTTCCTGTTCAATGACGAGAAAAACCTTATTCGTCTCGATATGTCGGAATATATGGAAAAGCATTCGGTATCGCGCCTCATCGGCGCCCCGCCTGGGTATATCGGGTACGAGGAGGGGGGGCAGCTTACTGAGAAGGTACGCAGGCGCCCCTATTCAGTCATACTTCTGGATGAGATTGAAAAGGCGCACCCGGATGTATACAATATCCTCCTGCAGATTTTCGAGGAGGGAGATCTGACGGACGGATCGGGGATCACCGTCAACTTCAGGGAGACCATAATCATTATCACATCCAACATAGGCAACCGCGAGTACCAGAAAATGGGCCGCCTCGGTTTTTCAAATTATGAACCCGGCATTGACAGCAATAACGATAAAGTCACTGAAGAGCTGCGTAAGACTTTCAATCCCGAGCTCCTCAATCGCCTCGATTCTGTTATATTTTTTCACAAGCTGACGAGGGAGCATATCCGCGACATCATTGACCTCATGCTTGAGGAAATTAACGAACGGCTGAAGGACCGTGAATTAATACTCGATTTCACACCGGCCCTGAAAAAGCACATACTTGAAAAAGGATTTGACGATCGTTATGGGGCGCGGAACCTGCGAAGGGTGATTCAGAACGAGATCGAGGATACGATAGCGAGCGAATTTCTTACCGGCTGTTATGATAAAGCCTCAAAGATTCAGGTTTCCTTTAAAAAAGACAAGATTACTCTAAAAATTGTTAAACTCGAACCTGCAGAAGGGGACACCGGGCATGATGAGAATAGCGGGGACCCGGATCATAGTGAAAAAATTATCACCAATGGGCACACTCATTAGGCTGGAAGATCCTTGACAAAATATTTTATTTCCGGAAGATGTGTCCCGTTTTATAATGTATTAAATAATGAATTAAAATTTTTGTCAAAAATGTGAGGAAATAATCATGGGGAAAACACAGGACGCGAAAAAAGATGAAAAGAAGAAGCCGTTAAAGACCACGAAAGAAAAAAAGCTTGAAAAGCTTGAAAAGAAGAAAAATAAAAAATACGAATAAAGAATTTTTACTTCCCGGAACAATCTGCATAAACGCACACAATCGGTCCATATATCATGGCAGAGCATACAGGAGCTCATGGACCGATTGTCAGCTATTCCCATAGAATAATCGATGAACACGGTTAAGTGCTCCGTTTATTTATTGTCTTTTGAACAACCGACAATGTATATCAGGCCGTCCCTGCTTTTATTCGTCACATGCTGCTGCAGCTGCTTCCAGAAATTGCATTCTACAAATCCTGAAGTATAACTTATATGGTTTTGGCATTTTAGGCAGTTTTCTAATGTCATAGATGTCTTAATCTCCCGTGAATTGTGATTGATCTATTGGTATACTGAAAAAATATTTTTTTATAGACCAAATATATAAGAAAGGGGAATTTTGGAAACTGATTTTTTTATTTTTATTGAATTTGAAAGGTAAGAGGTCATTTATCGGGGGTAATCATTGACTCAGCGACCCTATGTCATCCCCGTACCCGCCTGCGCGAGTATAAACTACGGCGGTGATCCTTAATTTCGCGTCTAGCGAGAATGGATTCCCGTCTTCACGGGAATGACATGGTATGGATTGTTACCCCCTAAAAAAGACCTGTTACTAACAACCCATGATTTTTCTAAAAAAATCTGTTGCAATATTCGCGTACGCACGGCATGTGTTCATTACAATATCATGGAATATGATGTTATCAGATCGAGTAGTTTTAACATCAGGGAGACCTGCCAATGGGAAAAACAATTGCAGAAAAAATTTTCGATGCGCACCGCATTGATAACCCGGTTGAAGACATCCATGTCCTCGCCCTTGATGCCGTCTTTTGTCATGAGATCACCACGCCCATCGCAATAACCGACCTCATGGCTCGCGGGAAAGACCGTGTTTTTGACCCTGCAAAGATCAAGGCCGTTATCGACCATGTGACCCCGGCAAAGGATTCAAAAACCGCCGAACAGGGGAAAATACTTCGGGATTGGGCGCGGCGCCACGATATAAAAGATTTTTTTGATATCGGCCGTAATGGCGTATGCCATGCGCTCTTCCCGGAAAAGGGGTTTGTCTGGCCCGGTTATACCATAATCATGGGAGATTCACATACATGCACTCATGGCGCGTTCGGGGCTTTTGCGGCCGGTGTCGGCACTACCGATCTCGAGGTGGGGATATTGAAAGGGGTGTGCGCATTTAAATCGCCGAAAACCCTCAAGATCAATATCACCGGGAAACTTCCCCACGGTGTATATGCGAAAGACGTTATTCTTTCGATTATCGGCAGGATCGGGGTGAACGGCGCGACCAACATGATCATGGAATTCACGGGCCCCGTCGTTGGCGGGATGAGCATGGAATCCCGCATGACGCTGTGTAATATGGCAATCGAGGCCGGAGGAACAAGCGGCATCTGCTATCCGGACATAACGACCGTGAATTATCTCTGGAAGATCATTCGGAATGAGTACAGGACGAAAAATGAGGCCCTCAATGAATTCCAGAGATGGATATCCGACCCGGACGCGGATTACGAGCAGTTGATCGATCATGATGTCAGTGATCTTGAGCCGGTCATGACCGTCGGCTATAAACCGGACCAAGTGAAGACAATCCGTTCCATGGAAGGGACCCCGGTAGACCAGATATACATTGGGTCGTGTACAAACGGGCGTCTTGAAGACCTGCGTATTGCCGCTAAAGTACTAAAAGGAAAGCGCATCAGCGACACCGTGCGCGGTATCGTTTCACCGGCTACTCCTGAGGTCTACAGCAGGGCCCTCGATGAAGGCATCATCAAGATTTTTATGGACGCAGGGTTCTGCCTGACCAACCCGACATGCGGAGCGTGCCTCGGTATGAGCAACGGGGTGCTTGCTGAAGGAGAGGTGTGCGCATCGACTACCAACCGGAATTTTTTTGGTAGGATGGGGAAGGGTGGCGAAGTGCATCTCATGAGCCCGGCGACCGCGGCTGCGACTGCAATAGCCGGGCATATCGTTAATTCAGCATTGTACAAGGGGGGGAAAAAATGAAAAAATTCAGCGGGAAGGTGCTGTTTCTCGACAGGGACGATATCAACACCGACGAGATCATCCCTGCCAAATATCTTACGGAAATAACTAAAGAAGCATTAAAGCCGTATCTGCTCGAAGATTTAAAACTTGATGGTTTTAATCCTGCACACGACATCACCGGTAAATCAATCGTAGTGACTCGAGCAAATTTCGGATGCGGTTCCTCCCGCGAACATGCCCCGTGGGCACTCGAGGTGAACGGGATCACCATGGTCATAGCGGAAAGCTTCGCGCGGATATTCAGGGCAAATATGTATAACTGCGGCATGATCGCCCTCGAAATCCCCAAAGACAACATCGATCAGTTATTCAAACTGAAGGAGAAAGGCGAGGTTATGATCGAAGTGGACCTTGAATTATGTCAGTTCATAATCCGCGCAATGGGAGAGGAAGAACGCATATCATTTGTTCTTTCAGGTTTCGAACGTTCGCTGATTAATGCTGGCGGATGGGTCGATTTTGCCGATGCGAAGTATTAGAAGAGAATGTGTTGTTATGACGTGATGGACTCCCGGAACAGTTTAATCAATATTTGAAATATCGCCCGATATAAATATTTTTTTTGCGACATTCCCTATCGCATACGTTGCAGCCGCGTCCAGTGACCCGCCGATAACTCCGCCGACAATCGGGACCAATTTCATTATGTTTATTCCCCCCTTTTCCCCCAATTTCGCGAGTAATCTGAATCCGATTTTTTCATTGATCCGGATTATGATTTTTTCGGGAATTTTCATGACAGTATTCGTCGCTATTTTTATACCGATTTCAACCCCCGCCTCTTGAATGATATTTTTAACGGCATTCCCGCACAGGCACATGATAACGAACGATTTCACCTGGTTTGATTTCAGGTCATAGCGGCCCATGTGGGCTATCGCAGAGATCATCCGTAATTGAATGAAAATGACACTGGCAAGATTCGCCGGGATCGC
This sequence comes from Spirochaetota bacterium, assembly GCA_041306585.1. Lineage (GTDB taxonomy): Bacteria > Spirochaetota > UBA4802 > UBA4802 > UBA5550 > JBFZEZ01. The sequence goes on from JBFZEZ010000305.1 coordinate 5,256, forward strand.
AGCCGGCAAGGTTATCAGTCCCCCCAGGTTTGTTATGAATCCGGAAGTCGCGGATTTCGCTATTTGCCATTTGATCAATGAATTGAGGCTTTCTTCGACTGTCTGGTGCTTCTGAAGGTAATGATTGGCGAATTTTTCAACCGGTTCTATTCCGATGGAAGGATATCCGATTAATACGTAATCATATATTTTGCCCAGGATATAGAGAATTTTTTGTTTCCATTCTGTTGAATTGTTATCGAGAATCATGTCTTTTTTCCTGAAAAACATAATCGTATCGCGTCACCCCCAGTTTTGCAATCCTTTTTCCCCATGCTAATGTACGTCTCACCCGCAGCAGCTTGATTTTTTTCCCCCTGTGCCGCTGCATCCGCAATCAGGTTCTGTATTCTGAATCATCCCAATAAGTATCGCAAAGGCGCACCCAACACCCGGCTGTACCTCGATTGCGCTGTATTCGCAGTTTTTCGAGCATGCGCCGCATTCCATACAGAGGTCCTTATCGACGATTATGGCCTTATTTTTTTCCATTGCAAAAACCCCGTGAGGACATACCTCTACGCATCTTTCACATCCTTTACATTTTTCAGGATCATAGGTTAATGTCGTGACATTTTTTAAATATTTCATATGCGCCCCCATTCTGACATTTTATAGATTATAAAGAGAACTGTCGCAGCAGCTGATCCTATGAGATAAACCGGTAAAGCATACTTCAACTCTTTTCGGACCCCGGACATGGAGGTGTGTGTCGCTGATCCGGTGAAAAGTAATGCCAGAAAAGAAGAGAGAAGTGGGAAGAAGATAAGCATGGCATAAAGAAGGGTATCAGTGATGAGCTGGCTATTGAACGCATACCAGGAGTACAATCCGATGGCTGCAATGCCTGCGAGCCATCCTTTGAAGGCAAATGCCCTGCCGGGGATATAGGGTAGCAGGGTCGGGGTCAGAGCCGTTCCAGTTATCAATGAAATGAATAACGCTATAAAAAACGGATATCCCTCACTGATTCCTTTGCGAAAATTGATGCCTGATGAATCAAGCCCGAATAGTAAAAAGATGACGACTAGTGTTGTGAAAAATTTTTTCAGGATTGGAATAAGTTCCATCGGGGTCAGAGCTAATCGTTCTAAAAACGGGAATTGCATCCGCCTCATATGCCCTTCAGCTGTATATCCGTTTGCGACATACTGTGCAATATCATCAGCTCGAACCGGCCCGAATGCAACCCTGAATCCCGTAGCTTTTTTTACTTCTGCTGCATTGACCCCCGGGGCCCCAAGCTGGGGGACTATCAGGCGCCGATGAGCGACAAGCGAAGCAAGCCCGGTTTTTTCAATTCTGCAGATCAGTTCTTCCGTGCCGAATGTTCCTTTTCCTGCTGCACACCATACGTTTATGCCGTCTGTATCGATTACCAGTATCCATGCGTTCATACCTTTAAGTGCGCGACGGACATGATTAAAACTCATCATGTAATTGGCGCTCACATAAACATCAGATTGGTCACCAGGTGCGCCAACGGCGTATAGGCCGGGTGTAAGAGTGTATTTCATTCTGAATTGGCCCATACGTGCCTTGAAGTGTTCCCGGTAAACACGGGATGACCACTCGGTATCCACCCGCGCTACCATCCCGTTGTTTGTTTTGATGACATCAGTCACCCAGTATGGGTATTGGGTGGTTGTCGCGGGCTTACAACCGCAGCCTGTCTGAGATTGTTCAGAACAGCATGATGAAGTGATGGGGTTATTTTTTCTTTCCATGTATTCCTCCCTGGCAGCATGATTGCGACATACTATGCATTGTATCGATCAAATTCTTAAGCAGGCCGGAGAATTCATTAAGGCGCTTCCAGTTAATGCAATAGCATGATTTTGGTCCTTCGATTTCTCCAGTGATAAGGCCGATTTTCTTTAATTCTTTCAGGTGCTGTGACACTGTTGACTGGGCAAGGGGAAGAATTTCCACAATCTCTCCGCAGATACAAATATTCTTCTGTGCCAGGACTTTGACTATTGCAATGCGCGCGGGGTGTGAGAATGCCTTGCATAATTCAGCAATATCGAGAAAATTTTTTTCGAATTGGTCTTTTTTATTTTGGGCCATGTCTATTGTATATCGTAGATATGCGATAAATGTCAATGGTTTTTTTGATGTATTAATAATATTATTGGTAACAGGTCATTTTTAGGGGGGTAACAATCCATACCATGTCATTCCCGTGCAGACGGGAATCCTTAATTCGCGTCTAGCGGGAAGGATCCCCGCCGTAGTTTATACTCGCGCAGGCGGGTACGAGGATGACATATAGGAACAATTTAGTAAATACCCCCTATAAATGACCTATAGCACTTCACGTATGAATAAGCATATCTGAAGCACGCTATCCCGGCTGTTTATTTTGCGATGCATAAGGTTCCCGGATCGCGCCCTGCGGAACTCGCTTCGCTCAGACAGTCCTCGGTCACGATCCGGGAACCTTATGCATATACAGTCGTTGACGAGCAAAGCTAAAGCATTCGTGAACCGCTGTAAACGAAAATATTAAAAGTTCACTTAAAATAAATATATAAAAAAAATCAATAAAAGTCAAATTTTTTATGCAAAATAAAATACCTGGAGATGGAAAAACATTTTTGAAACTTTCCCCCGGTAGTTAATCAAGATTGTGAAAACAACACGAGAATGGTTTGTATTTTTAAAAATTTTTTTAAATTTTAATTTTTTTATCGCCGCTTCCCTTTAATTTCAGTAAATTTATGTTGAGTTGCTCTTATTTTGTATATATTTATCAAGATGTGTAGTAATGATTTGTTAATGTGAGTGGATCCTTACAAAGACAATTGAAGACAAGGAGACAAAATAGTATGAAAAAAAGATATAGAATTTCATTGCTGGTACTTGTTATATTTTTAAATATGAGCTGTAGTGAAGATCTTAAAATTTTATTTTATGAATATGAGGCTGTTATTCCTTTTAGTGGATCATCATCTGCAGTTTCAAATTATGGTTATGGCAGTTCCTCTGCTAATTTAACGTTTGGCCCTACGGCGGAACCATTTACAAGTAAAATGTTTTTGTATAGGGACGTGACTACTCCTTCTCAATTATATTTATTTATTATTCACAACAAAGATGGAGCCGGTACTTTAGCTAATACCGTCCAATGGAATATTACTATCAGTAATAATCCCTTTAGCATCCCTGACCCCAATAATTATATACCATTGAAAGATGATGATGATGGTACTGATACATATAATGTAGTTACTATAGATGCTGCTACGAGAAGATTTGAATGTTCATGGACTTATACCAAAAACACAGACGGAATGGTTATTGGTCCCCTCGATGATGATTATTTTTCAATTCATGTAGATATAATCACTTTTGGAGATATTATCAGTTCAACATTTTACTATGAAACAGGCGAAAGCATAGATATGCCCGCCAGCTTTACTTTAACCTATCCGTGACAAGAATGATTAATATTCCATAATTCATCAGCAGGTTAAGGGTGATTGTAGCCGTCAGTTTTCCCGATGCTGAATGCTGAGTCATTCCCGTTCACTGCGGCAACATCCGCCGACTTGTCCTGGATAACATACACCGCTTCGACCGTATCGGAATCCCACATCCCGGAATTAAATGCGAATGCCCGTATAGTCATCGATTCCTTAACAGAGATATTGTGTCCAATCTGCGCCGTAGGGCTCGTCTGGGGATCGCTCCCGTCAGTCGTGTACTTAATCTTGGCGCCAATGGTGGATGTGGTTATCTTTACCTCAGCCTTTTTTATATAGGTCCCGGATGGCGGATCGAAAACAGGTTTTGCAACAATCAGGTATTCAACAATAAATGTCGCTTCTACGATCTCGCTATCAATCATCTTTTTAATGGCCGGATCCATAATGGCGTATGCTGTGATTGTCATTTTTTGTATAAAACCGTCAATATGGATTGGCGAACTGTAGACTGCAGGCGCTGAACCATCAATTTTATAATACATTGTTGCCCCTGCAGTTTTACATTCGATCATGACATCGATGTCGGTATGATACATCCCTCCCGGTCTTTGATTATTCGTCATCCCCACAACAACGAACTGAGGGGTTGAGACCTGGTTGTAATTTATTTTATAAGTCACAGCCGATTCCGGGCTTTCCGAATCGCCCTTTACTGTAATTGCCCGCAGTGTCATCTCCTTCATGTTCCCGGCAACGATTATTACCTCATTAAATCTTTTACTATTTATTGAAGGCTGAGTGTTGTCGTCAGTGTAGTAGATTTCGGTCCCATCGGTCGGGGCTGTAATTTCGATTGCGATATCATCACTGTATGTCCCTGAAGGCAGATTGAATGCCGGCGGCAATATCGTGCTTCCGGGAAGTTCAATATTAATAGCTATATCCTCATCGTCGGACAACAGGATTATAAGACCCTCGCCGCATGAGATGACTGACATTGATGCTGAAATAATAATAGCGATAGAAAGGATGTTTCTCCATTTCATATCCGGCCCCCATTTGTATATATATGTGTGGCTTTCTCCCAAATGAAATGTATGGAACAATGCGGAAAGAGGCAAATAAAAGTTTAGGATTTAATTTTAAAAAAAATTATTCACCAATATGTTACTGAGGCCGTAACAGGTCATTTTTAGGGGGTAACAATCCATACCATGTCATTCCCGTGCAGACGGGAATCCTTAATTCGCGTCTAGCGAGAAGGATCCCCGCCGTAGTTTATACTCGCGCAGGCGGGT
>JBFZEZ010000306.1:0-3583 GCA_041306585.1 Spirochaetota bacterium
CATCCCCGTACCCGCCTGCGCGAGTATAAACTACGGCGGGGATCCTTAATTTCGCGTCTAGCGAGAATGGATTCCCGTCTTCACGGGAATGACATGGATATTTACCCGTTGAAAATGACCTAATACAAAAAAAAGCACTTACTTATTCATAGCATATAACCCGACCTATTCGAAGGTGTTTTTACCTGCCCTTAATGTTGCAATCAAATCAGATCGATCATCCTCCATTTCCCCTGCAGAAACCGCCCCAGCATGATGAAAAAGAGGACTATCACCCAAAGGACAATAATAATCCAGAGTGAATAAAGAGGCAATTTCCAGACAAAAGCCGCGAGATAAGATGGGATAATGAAAAAAAGAAAAGGGAATACACCTGATACAATCATAAGAAAAAAAGTATCCCCCAGAGATTTAAGAGTTTCCGACAGAATGAGCTGAATCGAGTCGAAAATCAGCCAAAGCGATGTGAGATGAATTAACGGAACTGTTAAGCTGATGATGCTGTCAAAATTGACGGCCTTCCCGCCGCCATTAAAAATTGAAATGAGGGCTTCCGGGAAAAAATTGAATACAGTTATAATCGCAACATTGTACACAAGGGCTATCATAATCCCCTTTTTTACCGCAGCCGGTACATTTTCGGGACGGCCCCCTCCTTTTTCCTGTCCGGATATTATTCCAATGGCGGTTGCAAAACCGAGAACGGGCATAAACGATATACCTTCAATGGAAAATGCGATGTTTGCAGCGGCCAGGGGCACATCCCCCAATCTACCCAGCATCAGAAGGAAGATGCTGAACGAGCTGACCCCCAGAAAAAAATGGGCCCCAGCCGGAAACCCGTAGCGAACAATTTTTCTCAGGATTTGGAAATCGGGTCTCAGGTTTTCAAAAATACCGAATACAGTCCTGGTTTCTTTCCTGAATACTATGACTAAAAAAATCATGCACAGTGCAAAAATACTGCTCGCGATTGTGGCAAGACCCGCTCCAACTATACCCATGGCAGGGAAACCGAATTTTCCGAACACAAAAATCCAATCCAGGAGTATATTCAATCCATTTGCCAAGATACCGACTATCATGGGCGTCCTGGTGTCTCCCCTTCCATTGAAAAAACCGGCAAAGGCGTTAAAGATAACCTGCAAGCATGAACTGCCGACAATTAGTTGAAAATATTTTTCCTCGTAAATAACAATATCAGGTGAATGGCCGAATGCTTGAAACACCATTGCCAAAAAGGGTGAAAGCAGAATGAGCACGCATGAAAAAATAAGTCCGAGATAAACTGCCTGCCACATGACCCTTGCGCACATCCGGTATTTATCAGCACCGTAATACTGTGCGACCAGGGCAGATGTGTACCCAATGATGCCAAGGAAGAGACTGCATACGGTCAAAGCATATATACCGGACGGCATGATCGCAGAAAATTGCTTCATGTCATACCATGCGACAAAAGTCCTGTCTACGAACTGCATAATATGAAGCGAGAACATGGATATAAACGATGGGACCGCAATCTTCAAAATCCTCGAAAATGATATGCAGTTCTTGTTGTTAAATGGCATTTTTACATCCCGTACTATGGCGGATATTCCAACATCATTAAACGTTACTGTTGGGTTGTCTATGTGATTTATGAATCACACAGGGTCTTCTTAATCTTAAACACTACTAGGCGATAAAAAATAGAGCAGATATGCATTTCATCTGTCAGTTTTTATTTTATATTCATACTATCTTACAACTCTTAAAGTAAAGTAAAAAAAAATTGCTCAAAAGTGTGCTCAGAGCATACATAGTCATATTCTTAAAATTTTTCAAAACCCAAAGATAAAGGGAGGGAATTTAATTCGCTCCCCAAAAAAAATTAAAAACCATCAAAAAAATTCTTTATATTTTATCTGCCAAATACAAACTAGCACAATGAAAATTCAGATAACTACAAAATCTGTTGAAGAGACTCAGGCTTTTGCGGAAAAACTCGGGAAAATAAGCTCCAAAGGGTCGGTATATGCACTTTCGGGAGGACTTGGCGCTGGAAAAACAGTCATTGCCAAAGGAATAGCACAAGGCCTTGGAATAGTCGATGAGATAACAAGCCCCACATTCACCCTACTCGAGATATATGATGGTCCGGTACCATTCTATCACTTCGACCTATATCGTATTGAAGATGACCGCGAATACGACCAACTCAATTTCGAGGAGTACTGGGAAGGAGCCGGCGTATCAGTCATTGAATGGTCAGAGCGTGCAGCCAACAGGCTGCCGGAGACTGCTATTCACATTTCCATCGAATATCTTTCCGAAAACGAGAGGAAAATCACCATTGAACATTCTGGCAATTGACACTTCAACATCGTGGGAAATAGCGGCAGTATGCTCCGGAGATATACAGTCAGATGCAACGCTGTCCGGGCCACCGTCCCATTCGATGTCACTTTTCAACAGTATAGATCAAGCATTGGCCGGGGCAAAAATGATGATTGAAAGCCTGGACCTCATCGGTGTAGGCATTGGCCCGGGCTCATTCACGGGAATCCGGATTGCCGTATCAACAGCGCGCATGCTCGGGCAAGTGCTCGCAATACCGGTCGTGGGTTTTACATCCCATCTCATTTTCGCTTCGTCAGTACAATGTAATATCGGCGACAATATTCTTATTGCATTCGACGCAAAAAAAGGGAGGGTCTTCGGGGGGATATATAAGCAGACAGCCCCGGGGACTATCCCTGTCGAGGTTGTAAAATCAGGCGACTATCAGATTGATCACCTTCTCGGCTTCATCGACCCCGCTTACCCCACTCATTCATGTGGAGACGGTATTGAACGATATCATGATCAGATAATTGGCGTTGTTCCAGGCCTGCTCCATCATGAGAAATTTCAACATGATCCGGCAGTCACGTGTTCAATTATCGGCAGGATTTACAATCAGAATCCTGAAGCATATAGAGACTATAATACGGTAGTCCCCTATTACGCAAGAAGGTCTTATGCTGAAGTTGCGAGGGACGAAAATCTTTAAGAGGCGATACCGGTATGGTTATTTTTTTTTGATGGATTGCAGAAGTTTTTCCTTGTATTCCGCTTCTTTCGGTTTGAGGATGGATTGAAAACGCTTCATTTCGCCTTTCCGCGAAGAATTCCCGCCGAAATCTACACCCACCATGAGATTGCCGTTATCATCTACGTACGTAACCCGAATTTCACCGTACATGGTAATCGGCGCCTGGAGCTTAAATACAACATCGAAAATGAACCCGCGCGATTTCAATATCGATTTTTTTAAATTCTCATCGGTAATACAAAGCTTTGCCCCGCCCTTGCTAATATCGACAATACGCTGATGCACGGTAACCAGCAAAGTATTGGCATCCCTAATCCGATCGATCAATGCAAACGAGAGATCTTTAACTTCGAGCACCTTATCTATACTGAAATTCTCTGTTTTAGAGATGAGTTGAATATACGCAAACGGGATTGATTCTTCAATTTCTGTAAGATAAATAATTGGCACGATGATAATTGACTTATATCCTTTACCGGCATAATTTTTGCTTATCGACGATACATC
>JBFZEZ010000307.1:0-3057 GCA_041306585.1 Spirochaetota bacterium
TAAAGACCAATGGATTGTGTCAGGAAAGGGTCAATCTGGTTATTACTCACCTTCAACAATTCTGCGACTATCTCGTTGAGCGTGATGTTATTCTCTTTAACCCGGCGAAGTGGATCGAAAAACATCGGATTACTCATGGCCCTCATGCTGGGATATTCAGTGAAGATGAGATTAAAGATTTACTTTCTGCAAGCGTTACGGCAGAGAGCCGGGTGAACATCACGATTATGAAACGGGACCGGGCAATCATTGAATTGTTTTATTCAACCGGCATTCGATTGAGTGAGCTCATCGGTTTAGATGTTGATGACGTTGATTTTGAGAGGGGTGAACTTCTTGTCCGCAAAGGTAAGGGAGATAAAGAACGCATCGTCCCAATCGGCGAAGCGGCGCTCATGGCCCTGAAAGAATATTGCCCCTTTCGTTTGCGGTCAGTTGTTCCGGGGAAAGAATATGACGCGTTATTTTTGAGTCGTCAACATAATCGGATATCTGTACCGGCATTATCAAAAATGATACGGCGGACGAAATGGAGAGCGGGGATCACAACAAAGGGAACAACCCACGCGTTCCGGCATTCGTGCGCCACGCACATGCTGAGGCATGGCGCCCCGATATCGTCGATCAGTCGTCTGCTTGGTCATGAATGCTTTGATACGACTGAGAAATATACTGAGGTAACGACACATGATTTGCTGAATGTGAAACAGGAGAACCTATGAACGAACTGATATATGAATTTATCGAACATCTCAAGCGGAAGAAATACGCGAAGATGACCGTGCACGATTACGGGAAAACGATAAAAGAATTTTTTATCTTTCTGCAAAAAACCTATCCTGATGTAACGGTAATCACGGATGTGAGCCGCGAGATAGTGGTGAGCTACGAAAAATTTCTGGTTACAATGCAGGACGCGCGGGGAAAAACTATCTCCCGCAATCGACGGCGACGGTATTTGACATACCTCCAGAAATTCTTTTTCTGGCTTGAACGTGAGGAAAAGATTTTTAAAAACCCGACGGTGAATATGGCGGTCCCGAGTGAAAGGCACCGTATTATTAAGGACGTTCTGAGCATTGAGGAGATGGAAAAACTTTTAAAAGCGTGCATCGGCGATTCTACGAAGTCCCTGCGCGACCGTGCGATCCTTGAGCTTTTATATTCAACCGGCGTCCGTGCTGAGGAACTCTGCGGCATCGAGGTGAATGATATTGACTTCAATGAAAGCACGTTGTTTGTACGCAAAGGCAAATGGGGCAATGAACGATTGATCCCTTTCGGAAAGTCTGCCGGGTATTGGGTCGAGCGGTACATGTCGCAGGCGCGACCGCTTATTATCGGACGGTATCCGAATCTTCTTTTCGTATCGCTGAAAGGGAACGAACTTCAACCGAGGGCATTGCGGGACATTATCAAACACTATGTTTTACTTGCCGGGATCGCGAAGAACGTGACGTGCCACACGTTCCGGCACACGTGCGCGACGCATATGCTGAGAGGACATGCCGACATTCGCTATGTGCAGAAGCAACTCGGACACAAACGAATCTCCACGACTGAAAGATATTTGAAAGTTGAGATCAGTGACCTTAAAGAAGTTCATGAACGGACGCATCCGCGCGAGCAGGACGACTGGGAATAACCGACGGAATTAACATGATCCTCAAAAATGGAATCTTAAAAACGTGTGCCGGTAGTGGTTTTCTCTGTGGTCATGTGGGTAACCCTGAATCGTGTCATCCGACACCGAAGGTGTGAGGGGTTATCCATATGTCCACAGAGCCGGGTAGCTGATTAGAATTAATATTGACAAATTTAAATAATATTTGACAGTGTACTAATATTTTAGTACACTAGGAGGTGAGATGCTGGAACGAATCGCGTACGAAGGAGAATGTTTTGTTATTGAATGGTATTTTGACGAAAAAGGAGAAAGCCAGGCGCTTGACTATTTTTCATCGCTCGGGAATGTCCAGCAGGACAGAACGTTCTATTTGTTTAAACGGATGGGGAATTTTGGGAAAATCAATAACAAGACGCAATTTAGGTATGAGGGTGATGAGATTTTTGCCTTCAAGCCGCAACCGGACCGGTTTTTATGTTTTTTTGTTAAAGGTAAAAGAATTATTGTGACCAATGCCTTTTTGAAAAAATCAGATAAATTGCCACCGGGAGAAAAAAAGCGAGCAATGAAATATCGTGACGATTATTTTGAACGGGTTGAGGAGGGAATATATTATGAAGAATAAAACTGTTAAGAAACAACTGACTACTTTCGATCGGATTATGCAGGATCCAAAACGGAAAGAACAATTTGAAAAAGGGTATAATGAGTTTCTAGTAAATGAATTTTTATTGGAAGCAATGGAAGAAAATCATATATCAGTTCGAAAACTTGCAGAAAAGGCCAGTGTATCACCGGCGATCATTCAAAGAATTCGATCGGGTGAAAGTTCCAATATTACTTTAAAAAAATTAACTAATATTATGACTGTTTTGGGATATCAAATTAGTTTTCAAAAAGTGAAATAGTTCGATGACCTCATAATTAACCCGCGGCATGCGCCTTCGCCCAATTGACGGTAAACGGTTCGCTGAACGCTCACGCAAATGCCCGCTGGTGCGGGCACTTCGTCTACCTCTGCAATTGGGCGAAAGCGCATGCCGCTCAACCGGTTTAAAGAATCCAACCAGCCATTAACTTTTCAAAGAATCCCGCCAATTAACTTTCCCTGCAGGATAAAGCCGTGGACATATGGACAGCCAGTCTGTGAGATGATTTTATTCTCGCAGATAGGCCGTTTCCAGGCTAATACAGCCCTTTTCGGCCTGCCCACATGCCCACAGCTGGCACCGCCACTACGGCCCTGTTAAAGATTCCGGAGGAGGAAGAAAAAGCTAATCTCGTTTGAAAATACTTGACTTCTGGGAATTTCCGATGTAGAAAGTGCTTATTACAGAGAAGATTTCCGCAGGGTGGTCTTCTGATTTTTTTGAGGTGTCAGGATTGGTTATTAGCGAAAATTCAAGCCCAGTAAAGGTAGTCAACTACCT
>JBFZEZ010000308.1:0-2580 GCA_041306585.1 Spirochaetota bacterium
GCGTTTGAAAAGATGAAACTCGACAGCGAGGCCGATAAAAAACGAAAAGTCATAACATTGGTCGCCCTTATCATTAAAAATGTATTCCTTAAAACCGGAAGACCCCTGGTTAAACTGCAGAAACCTGCGAATGAAATAATCAGTTCGATAATTAATGACGCTGACGAGATATTCATAGCATCACATAAACAGATCGCAGAAATTAGCGATGATAAAAAAATGAAAGACCTCATCAAATCATTTTTCAAAGTGATGCAATTCAAAGAAATATCTGAACTCGCTACAGTGTACAGGGAAGAGCTGGGACGATATAAAAAGCGCGGGGCTACGGTCTCTGGTACTGCACTTAACAATAAAAAATAGCTATATTGGATTTCAACAATGGAATTTATTGAAGAAAGCACCCCGAATGGAATGCACCTGAAAATCATCCTGAACAGCTGGCAGTTCCTTGCATTTGATAAGAAAGGAAAATCAATATTCGACGAACAGGATGGACAAAAGCTCCTGCATCATGTTCCCCTGATCATATTCCTGGGGGAAATTTTCAATATTAAACGGCCATTTGATCGTGAATACCATCTCCTTAAAATCAGAAACGGCGACATCATCCTCCCCTACATTGACAACTTTGATTCATTGACCAAGTATGTTTTCATCCCAAATGACAAAAAAATCGACCTCATCCCTGCCCGAATCATGCAATTCAGAGACCTCCCAACTTTCATTAAAGCTGTGGATGTAAACATGGCGCCTGACTATATCATAGTCGACAATGCCATAACGGCAAACGACGAATTTCTCGTCATGGCACGCTACAAAAAAGAGGAACTCATCCATCTCGATGCTGACCATACACTAATGCATGCCGATCAGATTCTTCCTGATAATGCCCCGCCAGAAGTCGATAACCTGAATACCCTTTCAACGAATCCGGTATTCCTTGCAAGAATACATCTCAGGGTGATGGATTTCGCAAAAGTTAATCAACTCCTCCTCGACTTTGAACTCACTGCCCTCGATACGGAATACATCATAAAATTTATCGAAGACATTCTTACGAAAAAAGACGACCCGGTTGTTATCAAAAGACAAGCCCTGATCGAAGACCTCAGGGATTCATTCATCTTTTATCTTTACCTCCTCCAGAGAAACGATGAGGATATTAAAAAAATCATCCTCCAAAAAAATGACCTGAAAATACTCGCATCATTCAGGACATTGATCTCAAAGGCAAAATCCCTCTACCCGGGGACTGAAGAACAGATGCTCTATACAGATTATGAGAACCTTGTGATGGACAGGCTCGAAGAGATGAAAGGGTAATATTCCCATGTCATTCAGAAAATTGCAAGCCTCCGCATTATGCCTGGTAACGATCATAGTCATTAACCTGGATGCTGCGGAAAAACGCTGGTGGGATATTTTTTTAACCTCACCCGATAAACCCGACATACGGAGAAACAATCCCCTGATCGGCCTTACGCGAACCATGCAGGAGGCAAAAAAAACACTTTTCGGGGCCTTTTTTGACATCTCATCATTGGAAATCGCTGATGAGCTCATTTCTCTTAAGAAAAAGGGGATTGATGTACGCATCGTTATCGAAAGGGACAATGTCGACAAGGAAGCAGCTTCACGATTGATCATGGCGGGTATCCCGGTCGTCACCGATACGAAGCCGGGTCTCATGCACAATAAATTCATGATAATCGACGAATCAATCGTATGGACAGGGTCATATAATCTTACCGACAACTGCACGTATAAAAACAACAACAATGCGATAAAGATATATTCACCCGAACTGGCCCGCATCTATATCAGCGAATTCATGGAAATGTTTCAGGACAATATATTCGCAAATAAAAAAGACCTGACTCCCTTCCCCTCTCTTATGAACAAGTATTATGTGAAAATCGATCAAACAGACATAAACGTATACTTTTCCCCGGAGAACAATATTGAACGCATTCTTCTTAAAAGAATAGAAAAGGCGAAAGAAACCATTCACTTCATGGCCTTTTCATTTACAAGCGGACCTATTTCGGATGCAATGATCCAAAAGAACCATGATGGTGTTACCGTTTATGGGCTGTTTGAAAAAAGAGGAACTAAAGACAAATATTCACAATTTGTCAAAATGAAACTTGAAGGGGTGCCTGTACGCCTCGATCGGAACAAGCATATCATGCACCACAAGGTAATCATCATCGACAAGCGCATACTAATAACAGGATCATTCAACTTCTCAAAAAACGCAAATAAACGCAATGATGAAAATATCATTATTATCGACAACCCGGAAATAGCGTCATACTATCTTGAGGAGTTCTACAGGCTATACCGTTAAGTTCTGACCACAAAAAGGTTACAGATACAAGAGACATCGTATCTTTCCTCATCCCCCTCGCCCTTCCGGGCTTCTTTGCCGGGAGAGGGGTAAGGGCCCTACAACCAAAAAATTAAAAAATTTTTTATCTATTCAGTAAATAATATTTTGTATGATTAAATGTACAAATATACCAACTAAAAAGCCCCCTAAATCCCCCAAAGGGGGACTTTAAAAAAGAATTAATG
>JBFZEZ010000309.1:0-2757 GCA_041306585.1 Spirochaetota bacterium
GGGGCCCTGATAACAGCGCTGCACGGTCCTCGAAGGCTTTCCTGATCCCAACCCTCGGGAACAACGGGATCGCGCTCACGAAACAGAAAATCCAGGATACCATCTGGTTTTCATATGGAAACATGGGGGGGAGGGAATCATGGAACATAACTGCCGATGCGCCGAAGAGGGGGAGGGAACAGCTCCCGGTGAAATGGCCCGGCAGGTATACTGCAGATGTGTTTGCGAAAATATGCCGTATCCGGGGTATATCGCTCCCTGATCCGGTCCCCGGGATCCTTCCAAAAAATTACAACCGGGTGATCGAGTACCCGGGAAAATCCCTGCTTGAAATTGCCGAGGTTGTGCTCACATACAGCAATAACCTGATGGCTGAACTTCTTCTCCTTTCAACGGTCAAGGAAAAGACAGAGACGGCTGTTGATACCCTGCAGGCTGCGCAGGTCATGGCACGTTATATACAGTCGAAATTTTCCAATACCGATTGGGCCGGGTTTAAGCTGGTGAACGGATCGGGGCTTTCGGGGAAATGCCGCATATCTCCGGAACAGATGCTCATGGTGCTTCTGTATGCTGATTCTAAAACATTCGGGGGGAGACGGTTTATCTCTCTCCTTCCGGTATCAGGATGGAAGTGGTCTATGATGACCAGGCTGAACACACCCGACTCCGCTTTTCATGTCTGGGCAAAGACCGGCACCATCAATTACGCAATTGCACTGGCCGGATATTTTTATGGTAAATCCGGCAAATTATACGCCTTTGATTTTTTTATCAATGATATCGAGAAAAGAAAAAAATATGAAATGGATCCTGACAGGAGAAATAGAAGATCAGCCCATGAGGCAGACGCATGGATTGAAGAGAATAAAAAAGCCATGGATGCGGTTATTATTCACTGGATAGCACACCTTTAATGTGTTGGAAGAGTCTCCATTAGAATAAATCGAATAACGCCAGATATAATACTCAACAGAATTTGATTTTTCCCATTGTCCATTATATAAGATGGATTCCCGCCGGAGTTTATCCCCGTGCAGACGGGGACGGGAATGACAGCGGTGAGAAATTTTTTAAAACAGCCCGGTGATCCTTCCCGAATCGTCGATATCGATGTCGAGGGCTGCCGGACGTTTGGGGAGGCCCGGCATGGTCATTATTTTCCCGGTGAAGATGACCACGAATCCGGCGCCGGCTGCAACGCGCGCGCCGGTTACCGTTATTGAGAAATTTTTTGGCCGGCCTATGGCTTTCGGATCGTCAGAGAGGGACATGGGCGTTTTGGCAATGCAGACCGGGAGGTCCCCGAATCCGAGATTTTCGATTTGTTTAATATCTTTTAATGCGTCAGGCGTAAATTCCACGGAACCCGCACCGTATATCGTCCCGGCAACGGTTTCGACTTTTTCTTTTATCGGAGTGCCGAGATCATAGAGGAAACTGAAATCAGATTCGCGCCCGCAGAGGTTCACAATCTCCTGAGCCAATTCCAAACCGCCATCACCCCCTGTTTCCCTGAAATCGGTAATCATGGCAGGAACCCCGATTGCTTCGCATTCTTTTCTGATTTTTTCAAGATCGGACTGGCTGTCCCCGGCAAAACGGTTAATTGATATAACAGGGGGTATTTTGAATGCGCAGATATTTTCAACATGTTTTTTTATGTTCTCAATACCGTGGAGGGCATAAGCCCGGGTCGTGACAACGAGGACCGCTGCAGAGGGTTTGATTCCGCCGATCCGGCATTTGATATTGAAGAATTTTTCAGCGCCCAGGTCTGCGCCGAAACCGGCTTCAGTGACGGTATATTCGGCAAGTTTACGGGCCATTTTTGTGGCAATTATCGTATTGCAGCCATGCGCGATATTCGCGAAAGGGCCCCCGTGAATGAACGCCGGGACCCCTTCGATCGACTGAACGAGGTTGGGGTTGATGGCATGCTTGAGCAGCGATGCCATGGCGCCGTGTACCCCGATCTCCTTAGCTTTGATCGGTTTTTTAAGGTGGCTGTACCCTACGATGATGCCGCCGAGCTTGCTTTTGAGCTCCGCCAGGTTGCGCGAAAGGCAGAGAATTGCCATGACTTCAGAGGACGCGGTGATGTCGAAGCCGTCCTCGCGCATAATTCCGTTGCTCCCTTTCCCCTCGAGCCCTACGATGATGGAGCGCAAGGTGCGGTCGTTCATATCGATCACGCGCCGCCAGGCTATGTCGCGCGGATTGATCTGAGGCTCGTTCATCTGGTGAATGTGGTTGTCGACAACCGCTGACAACAGGTTGTGCGCAATGGTAATTGCGTGTATGTCCCCGGTGAGGTGGAGATTGATGTCTTCCATGGGGAGCACCTGAGAGTAGCCGCCTCCGGCAGCCCCGCCTTTTACTCCCATACACGGTCCGAGTGAAGGCTCGCGTATCGCAATCATGGTTTTTTTGCCTATCCGCGCAAGCGCCTGTGCGAGGCCGATTGTCGTAGTTGTTTTTCCTTCTCCCTTGGATGTCGGCGTCATGGCAGTCACAAGGACAAGTTTGCCGTCAGGCACATCGGCGTACCGGTCCATAATTTCAAGGGGGATCTTCGCTATGTGTTTTCCGTAGGGGATGTAGTCGTCTTCGCCTAACCCAAGAGATGCGGCGATCTCCCTGACCGGTCTCAGGGGCGTTTCCTGCGCTATGTCTATGTCTGATCTCACTCCGCGTTACCGCCTGTCATGTTATTTTACGGGACTCCCGAAACTTCCCAACAGCCCGGAAAGATTG
>JBFZEZ010000310.1:0-3492 GCA_041306585.1 Spirochaetota bacterium
TCATGTACGTGGGCCTGGCAGGCGCACATTCGATCGTCAACCCGGCGGTTATTTTCAAAGCTGCCAAAGAGAACTGGACACTGAGCCTTTTTGAATCGGTCAACTTCGGCTACTTTGCCGGCGACCCGGAAAAAGCCGATTTCATCGCCATGCGGATCATCAACGAGGCGACAGCATTAAACGTCAAAGAAGTCGTCATTGTCGAGTGCGGCACAGCGTTCCGGATCCTGCGTCACCTGCGGGGGAAGCTCCCGTTCAAGGTTTCGAGCATCGTGGAGGTCATTCACCGTTATATAAAAGAAGGACGAATCAGGTTGAAAGAAAAATCGGTCGCCGAATCGGTCACCTACCATGACCCGTGCCAGCTCGGCAGAAACGGCGGCATATACGACGAGCCGCGAGAGATCATTCAGATGGTCGCGCCTGATTATCGTGAGATGACGCCGACCCGCGAGCAGAACTGGTGCTGCGGCGGCGGTGGCGGACTCATGGCCCTTGACAACGAAGAGTTCAGGATCAAGACAGGGAAGGCAAAAAAGGACCAGATTGTCGCTACCGACGCGAAGGTCGTTATCACTGCGTGTGAGAACTGTGTGTCGCAGCTCAAGACAATCAAGAACGGTTACGGGCTTGATGTTGAGGTCAAATATCTGACTGAGATCGTGTGCGAAAATCTTGTTATGTGATGGAGTACTCCCCTCAACCCCGGCTTTTAAAAAAAGTTGTATTAAATTTTCTTCTTGATATCATTTGACCATCCATTAAAAGTATACGGAACAGATTTTAGTTTCCCCCTCGACTATTGCAAAAGATGGATTCCCGTTCTCACGGGAATGACAGGGATTGCGGGGGCGCTACACAGATGGGCAGCTAAAAAGGAAATAATATAATTTGAAAGTGTGCATAGCGGAAAAACCAAGTGTTGCCAGAGAGATTGCCGATATTCTGGGGGCAAAAAGTAAAAAAGACGGCTACTTCGAAGGAAATGGTTATCAGGTTACCTGGACCTTCGGGCATTTGTGCACGTTGAAAGCACCTGATGAGTATACCCCGGACTGGAAAAAATGGAGCCTTGTCAGCCTGCCGATGATTCCCGAAAAATTTGATATTACTCTGATAAAAAACAAAGGGGTGAGTAAACAATTTAATGTCATCAAAAAGCTCGTGAATAACTGCAGTGAAGTAATTAATTGCGGTGACGCTGGCATTGAAGGAGAATTAATTCAACGATGGGTTTTGAAAAAAGCATCCTGTGATAAAAAAGTTAAAAGGCTCTGGATTTCTTCTTTAACCGATGAAGCTATCCGTGAGGGATTTTTGAATTTAAAGGACTCATCGCAATACGATTTGCTATACGCTGCCGGTAACGCCCGTGCAATCGGAGACTGGCTTTTAGGAATGAATGCCAGCAGGCTCTTTACATTGAAATATGCAGATGGAAAGGGTGTTCTTTCAATCGGACGGGTCCAGACCCCCACACTGGCTTTAATTGTGCAGCGGCACCTTGATATTGAAAATTTCAAACCGGAGAAGTACTGGGAACTAAAAACAGTATATCGGGATGTTATTTTCAATGCGACTGACGGACGTTTTAAAAGCAAAGAAGAAGGCGATGCGGTTCTGCAGAACATCAAAGATATAGATTTTAGCATTGTTGATTTTTCCAGAAAGCAGGGAAAAGAAAAATCCCCTTCCCTTTTTGACCTTACATCCCTGCAGGTTGAATGCAATAAACGATTTGCTTACACCGCAGATAATACCCTGAAGATAGTTCAAAAACTCTATGAGAAAAAGCTGGTGAGTTACCCGAGGGTTGATACAAGATTTCTGCCATCCGATGTATATCCTAAAGTACCTGGAATTTTAAACAAGCTCGAAGACTATAAAAAATTTACCGATCCCCTCCTTGCCGGTGGCATCCAAAAAAGTAAAAAGGTCTTTGATGATAAAAAGGTCACTGACCACCATGCCATTATCCCGACCGGTTTAAAACCGGGAAATGTAACCCCCCAGGAAGAAACAGTGTATGACGCAATTGCACGACGCTTTATTTCTGTTTTTTATCCTGACTGTATTGTTTTAAATACAACGGTCCTTGGAGAAGTTAAAGACGTTACATTTAAAGCAACCGGGAAAGTCATCATTGAAGAAGGATGGCGAATTTTATATCCCAAACAGGATACTCGCTTTGACCCGAGTGATGATAAAACAGAATCACAGATAATCCCTGAATTTGTGAAAGGCGAAATGGGCCCTCATAAACCCGAACTTCAGGAAAAGGAAACGACCCCCCCCAAGTATTATACGGAAGCGACATTACTCAGGGCAATGGAAACTGCAGGGAAGCAGGTTGATGATGATGAGCTGCGGGAAGCAATGAAGGAAAATGGCATAGGCCGTCCATCAACCAGGGCCAACATTATTGAAACACTTTTCAAACGGACATACATACTGCGCGCAAAAAAAAATATTATTCCGACTATTACCGGGGTCCAGCTGATCGCCTCAATTAAAAATGATTTACTCAAGTCTGTTGAGCTGACAGGGATATGGGAGAAAAAGCTACGCCAGATCGAACGCGGCGACTACAAGGCAGGACAATTTCTGAACGAGATGAAGGAGATGGTTTCATCTCTGGTTAATGATGTCAGAAATGCTTCGGGAAATACAATAAACCTTGGAGCGCAAAAAGGCCGCAAGGCATTTCCGGCCAGGGTCAAAAAGATAAACGTTAATGATAGCAAGAAAAAAGAAAACATACACAATGATGAGAAGAAGCTTGTTTGTCCAAAGTGCGGCATCGGGACTATGATAAGGGGGAAAGCGGCGTATGGATGTAACCGTTTTCGTGAGGGATGTCATTTTGTTATTCCATACACTGAATTAGAAGCCAGGTACAACAGCAAAGAATTGACCGGGAAATTTCTTGATGAAATTTTTAAAGTAAGGAATTTTTTGAGTTAGAATTTCCACGATGCATAACCGGTAGGCGATCAAACCTGTCCCGATACGTACATTTTCTGCACAATTCCTCAACAGCAATCCTCTTGGAGAAACCACTGGAAATTTTCGATGCCCTTGTTCCATAAATTATGTCTGTGAATGGTCATTCAAAATCGACAAAAACCTCCCCCATATTCACCGAAAAGTCTTCGAAAATCGTGCTCTGAATGGTGTTATCCTTTCCATATACACCTTTTCTGATATATGCGGCATTTTGGAGAAGATATACCGTTGCAATCATATTGGCAGGATCGACAATCCAATACTCTTTAACGCCGGATTTTTCATAGAGAGCATATTTCGCCGTCAAATCATGCAATGATGTTGCCGGGGACAGTATTTCAATAATCCAATCCGGCGCCCCGCGCATGCCTCGTTTATCGAGCTTTGATTTATCACATACGACCAGTATATCCGGCTGTACCACTGTGGTGATCGCGTCATCCGGCTGATCGGGATAATCTGGAAAGCGGACATCAAATGGGGCAT
>JBFZEZ010000311.1:0-8868 GCA_041306585.1 Spirochaetota bacterium
CGACCTGCAATTGCGGGGGAAATGACCCGTATTTTTACCATGAAAACGGAGAAATAAAAATCTGTTCCTGCCGAATGACCAGGCTCAAAATCGACACAATCAACAAAATCTACTACCGCTCTGGAATCGACCGCCGTTACCTATGGAAGACGTTCAGCAACTTCTCGGTCACAAACAACAAAATGGCGAACGATGCCAAAATTACCGCTTACGACATAGTAAAAAAATTCCCGAACGTGGAGCGGGGCATCTATCTCTGGGGAAATCCCGGTACTGGAAAAACCCTCCTCTCAACCATCATACTTACCGACATCATCAGACACCATGCAGTCGAGGGACGCTACATCAAGATTTCGCGCACCTTTTTCAACCGCCTCAAGGCGACCTTCCATGAGCAGTCCGAGACCTACGGGGAATCATCTAAAATTGAAAAAGAATTTGCCACGGTGGACGTCCTGGTCATCGATGATTTCGGGGTACAGCGTGATTCATCATGGGAACAGGAGACCCTCTATAACCTTGTAGACGCACGCTACGAGGGGAAAAAATTCACCATTTTCACTTCCAACAACGACCCGAACAAAGCACTCAAGGACCTATCAGAAGGCAGGATAATTTCCCGCATACGGGAAATGTGTACAATCATGGAGCTCTCCGGTCCGGATAACAGGGGACAGGGATAAATGAACAGGGTGTTTATCGGCCTTGGAACCAACCTTGGTGAGCGGGAAAAAAATTTACAGGAAGCTGTCGCGCTCCTTGAAACATCTGACGGGATAACAATATTAAAAGAAAGTTCAGTCTTGGAGACGAAACCCGTTGACCTTATCAATCAGCCTGATTTTTTAAATAAGGCCATCATTATTGAAACATCATACAATCCACCTACCCTTCTTGATATTCTTAAAAGCATTGAGCGTGCCATGGGGCGCACGCCGGTAATCCCAAAGGGGCCACGATTAATTGACCTCGATATACTAGTTTTCGGTGATACTGTGCTTAACACGCCCGACCTAAAAATACCGCATCCTGAAATAAAAAAAAGAAAATTCATCCTTGATCATCTGCATGAGCTCGATCCGGAGCTGGTAGATCCCGAGACCGGGAAAAAATTCGCACAGATTACACCGGGGCCTCATTTAAAAACATAACAAATGGACTCGCAACTTTGAAAGCTTTTACACACTGCTTCAAAAAATCCTTTCCCAGGAGTTCACGGTCTTCAACAGAACTCATGACGTAAAAATGCTTGTGTCTCAAAAATTCAACAGCCGGGTGGTCTTTCGGAAAACCTTTTGGGGCAGTTTTCAATGTATCATCACATAACTCGCCATATAACTTTTTGAACGCGGGCGCGCTGATTATCCTTTTAAATGTAATATGGTTTTTTGCAATCGTGCTTCGCACGGCAAAAAGCAGACTTGGGCCCGGCATATACATACCGCCGGAAACAAAGGAGTTCCCCGGTTCGATATGCAGGTAATATCCCGCCCCCTGCATTTTGCGACCTCCCTTCCGGATAAATAACCCCATGTTTGTTTTATAAGGATTCTTATTGGGAGAAAACCGCTGATCCCTGTAAATGCGGAAGAGGCAATCTTCAGGATTGACATATTGGACAGAGGTGTCGAATTCACTGATTCCCGAGAGCAGATAAAGGGTTGCGTCGAGGACGTTTTTACGCGCTTTCTCATACGAAGTCTTGTTCTCCTGGAACCACTCGCGATTATTGTTTCGCGCAAGTTTTTTCAAAAAATCAAGTGTGTTTTTTTCAATCATCCCGCAACCTTATAAATCTTATTTATTGAATCAAACCGAATGAAAAAAACGACGTTGTTCAACGTCGTTTTTTGATAATTCCTAACCAGGATACACAATATTTTTGCGAATTATTTCTCCTTACCACCGGCAGTCGGATTCATATTCAATGTATCCCCCACTTCCTTGGAAATACCGTCAGAAGTCTTTAGAATTGTTTCAATATTGTTCTTTTGTTCCTCTGTTCTTTTTATTGATTCATTCAGGACAATAATTTTTTCATCGCACCCTTTTATCAATAGATTATTGGTATTGATCGTTTCTTCATTGTACTTTATGTTTTCCTGAAAATTTAAAATCATATTCTTGGATTCTGATTTTTTATCATTTAACTTCGAAATATTGCTATTCAGCTCATTCAGCGTATTCTGTGCATTTTTCGTAACTACAAAATCCTTTACATCTTTTTCAATAATTTCAGTCACTTTCTTTCTTTCAACTTCGAGTTTGTCGATAAGGGTGGATAATTTTTGAATATATTGCTCATGCTGGCTGATTTTTGTTTTGCTGATGGCATTTTGATCAGATAACTGAGTGTTGGTATTGGTTAACTTTTGTTTCAGTTCAGTGAGTTCCTCGATCTTTTTTTTCGCATGCGTAATATCGATGTAGGTCGCCCCAGAGGCTGCTGGTTTTTCCTGCGAGAACACATAATCGAACAAAAAGATTGAAGTTATTATAATAGATAAAAAGATAACGATTCCTTTTTTCATGATGTACCGCCTGCTCATTAAATTATTATTTACAAATAGCTGCATGAATATGCGTGCTCTTTTAAAGTTATAAAAAAAATTGTATATCACAAGAACACCAAAGTCAATAATTTTTTTTTATAATTTTCCGCATTTGCAAGTAGCACATTAATTTTGTAGGTATCGCCATCTATTATTCCTGAAGCCCCCCCAACCCCCGAGGGGGCTTCAGGATAAATTTCATGCCCGCCACTCCTGTCACCCGGAATATTCATCACTGCATTGCGTGCACAAAGGAGGATAGAACCAAGTTTCTAAGGAAAAATGAATCCTCTTCCTCAAAATCCTTGCAATATAATTATGTATTATATACTATAGCATATTTCACTGAATAAAAAATTTGATTATTTTGATTATACTGAACAGAATTTCGTTCTCCCCATTGTCCATTTTATAAAGATGGATTCCAGCCGTAGTTTATACTCGCGAAGGCGGGTACGGGAATAACAGGGGTGAGGAATATCGAAATATTACAAGTATAACCATATTCCCCCCACGAAAAATACAGGTTCCCGTCGTAATGTATACTCGCGTAAGCGAAACGGGAATGGACGGGAGATTAGAACACAATCCAACAGGAGAGACCCATGACCATCAAAAACATCAATGACTTCATCAAGGCAAAAAAAGAAAAAAACCCGATCTCAATGATCACCTGTTATGATTACCCTTTCGCCCGCATCATTGAGCAGACCCAGATAGATACCATTCTCGTGGGCGACTCCGTAGGCATGGCCGTTGCCGGCTACTCAAGCACCCTGCCTGTCACTGTGGAACAGATCATCTACCATACCGAAATCGTTCGTCGCGGCGCCCCGTCAAAATTTCTGATAGCAGACATGCCGTTCATGAGCTACCACGTCTCAACAGAAGACACATTGCGCAATGCCGGAGAAATCATGAAAAAAACAGGCGCAAATGCCGTGAAACTTGAAGGCGGCAGGGAATTCCGGGGAATCATTGAGGCCCTCATCAGGGCATCAATCCCGGTGTGCGGGCATCTCGGTCTGACCCCGCAATCAGTTCATAAACTCGGCGGGTACTCTGTCCAGGGCCGCGACGATGAAAAACGAAAAATCATATTTGAAGACGCCAGAATTCTGGAACAAGCAGGGGCATTTGCCCTCGTCCTGGAGATGGTACCCGAGTCCCTTGCGCAGGAAATTTCAGAGAATATTTCAATCCCGACAATAGGCATAGGCGCCGGACGATATACAGACGGTCAGGTCCTTGTTTTACACGATATGCTTGGGATGAATAACGAGTTCAATCCCAAATTTCTGAAAAAATACGCCAATCTGTTCGACATATCAAAAGAGGCCGTTGACAATTACCACAAGGAAGTTGTTAACCGCGCCTTCCCTGAAGAAAAAAACGCTTTCAAGTAAGGTTTACTGAAAAAATCAGAATATCTGAAAATCGAGAAAAAATATCCGTTTATCTCATTGATTATTTCCGCAGAAACGCGGTTACATTCACTTTTGTGCCGGCTCACCCGAAAAAACGCCTATTCACATTAGCAATTGCTCAAAAATCGGGGGTAAATTACGCTAACTCCTGATTCTATCAGGAATCTTTTCGCATTTATCCCCACAACATTTATGCCGGATGAGCGGTTGCAAATGAAAATGAAATCCATTTTAGAGAAAAATGAACATTTTTCTAAAATTATTTAAAAAACAATACAAAAAAACTTGACTAATAAAGAGCATTCGTCGCCAATTGTAAAATATAAACAGCATGAATTTTTTAAAAATTACATGCAAAAAAAAAATGGAGGCATTTAATGAAACGATTACTACTTTCTTTCGCAATTGCATCTACTGTACTTTTTTATTTTAGTGCATGCGACAAACCCACAATTTCTTTCTCTGAAGAAATGAAGAATTTCGTGCAGAGTGAATTTGGGAATGATTACAATGGTTATTTTTTCAGAGAGCATCCCATTGGAGGCTTTGGGGCAGGCTCATTATATCTTGATAGTGATAAGACATCAAAAACTCTTAATGACGGCTTAAACCTGACCCATCCCGATAACTGGTTCAGACAGGATTTTTCCGGTTCTTACCCGGTAGATATTTTTACAGAGCAAGAGAAGGATAAAATCAATTCCTATATCATTTCAGAAGCTGGGATGGGAGGCAAAAGTTGGGATTATTCCAGCAGCTCCAAAATCACCCTTAGCCTTGAAGCGGCCATACCAATTGAATCAATACTTCGGGTAAAACCTGGAATGAAACTCAATTTTGAGAAGGGTGTTACAATCAAAATAAAAATAGAAAATGCTGTAATGCATGAATTCTCACTATTACCATTTATCAAGTATGGCATTGGTGATACCACCAATATAAATCCTGCAACCGGTTTGTCTTATCCAGGACCTTTCTGGTATAGCCCGGTAGACCTTGAACTGCTGGCTGCTTCAGGTTTCATTATTGCAGGCCAGGATGTAACATTCGAGGGTTATGAGGCTATAGTTACAATAGACAAGTCAGTTAATCCTGAACTGTACGTGACTTTTGATAATT
This sequence comes from Spirochaetota bacterium, assembly GCA_041306585.1. Taxonomy (GTDB): domain Bacteria; phylum Spirochaetota; class UBA4802; order UBA4802; family UBA5550; genus JBFZEZ01. The sequence goes on from JBFZEZ010000311.1 coordinate 5,099, forward strand.
TTATCAAATCTTTTAGTGATCCGCTCACGCCCAGATCAGCCACAACCATAACCGATGAAGAGGTAAAATTCGGATTTACTATGACAAAAAAAGAATCCGGTGTCTATTCTGTGAAAGCCACAAAACCCATTATTGTTGCAGTCAACTATCATCGCGTGGTTAATGGAGATACCTTGTCTGTATATATGAACCAACTTCTGGAGCAGCATGGTCCTTATGTAAGACGGGATGATATTTATTTTCAACCTGCAGGCTCTGGCGCTAAAGTTGCTGCCCGTGCTATGACCCGTGCTATGGTGGAAGAAACAACTACTGATGCGGGGATAGAAGATCTTACTATAAAAATGAACAAAATCAACATGAGTGACCTGTCTGGTAGATTACAGAAGCTTTTAGATTATTGAAATAGTTTATGACGAAAGCGTCTTTATGACGCTTTCGTCATTACCACACAACATATAACGCCCCCTTGCCCGCGCCAGTACTCTTTACAATTCCTCTATCAATAAGACTTCACGGATCTCATTCATTCCAGGTGATAACCTGTGTGAGCATTACCCATCTGAACTTTCTTACAGAGGACAAATGTAACTGCCGGCCATACAGCTACCTGGCATGCACCACCGGTATCTCGTTCCAATGGGTAGTATAACGCGCCGACAGATAATGCCGCCGCATCTGCCAGCTCCTGGCAATACCTTCAGAGGCAAAGCGCACCGTCCCCCTCCCCATCCGCCTGTTCAGGTCGTCCATGGTCTGCATCAGACGCTCGGTCTTTTCAGTATCGTGCGCGCAGCTGAAAAGGTCGAGCTGGGCATTCCCCGCCGGTATGATACCCGTAAACATCACCCCGATTTTTTTATACCGGAACCCTCGCCGGTAAATCCGTTCAAGAATGCGGTCCGCATGCCGGAACAGGCGGGGGGTATACGCCGTTGCCACCGGGAGCTTCATCGTCATTCCGTTTGAATACTGCGGCTCATCATGCTTGAAACGGTTGGTCATGAGAAAGACGCTCACAAATGACGCAAGCGACCCCTGAAAACGGAGCTTCTCGGCCCCCCTCGCCACGTAACCCGCCAGGGCCTCGCGGAGCTCCGGCAACCCCTCCACCGGCCTTCCGAACGAACGCGAGCTCACGATCCCCTTTTTCGGCGAGGGGACCTCATCGAACGAGAGACACGATATCCCGCGCAGTTCCAGCACCATGCGCAGTCCCACGATGGTCATCTTTTTGCGCACCCACACGTCAGGGGCGTCGCGGAGCTCGCGGGCGGTGTATATTCCGTTTTTTTTCAGCATCTCGCCGTACTGCCGCCCCACCCCCCAGACGTCATCGACCCCGACCTTTTCAAGGGCCGCATCATGCGAGGGGACATCACAAAAATTGAACACCCCTCCGCAATCGGGATTTTTCTTGGCGATCCTATTGGCGACCTTGGCCAGGGTTTTGGTGGGAGCAATGCCGACCGACACCGGGATCCCGGTCCACTGGAAGATGTCAGAGCGAATCCCGCGCGCATACGCGGTTATGTCTGGCGCCAGCCCCTCGACAGAGAGAAAGGCCTCGTCGATCGAATATATTTCGATCTCGGGGGTAAACCCGGCAAGGAGCTCCATGACCCGCCGCGACATATCGCCATACAGCGTATAGTTTGATGAAAATACGGCGACCCCGTTCTTTTCGATACACGATTTCCATTTAAAATAGGGGGCGGCGAAAGGGATGCCGAGCTTCTTTGCCTCATCGGAACGGGCCACCACGTTGCCGTCGTTGTTCGACAGTATCACCACCGGGCGACGCGCAAGCGACGGCTGAAACACCCGTTCGCACGAAGCGTAAAAATTATTGCAATCAACGAGGGCGTAGATTTTTTTCATGAGACTAACCACCCCCTAGCCCCCTTGAGGGGGTATTTACCGGACCGTATGTATCACGTGGACAACGACGCCCCATATTTCAAAATTCATCTCGGGAGTCAATTCGAGGGGGGAGAATGCCTCATTTTCAGGCACGAGATAGGCACGCGCACCATCCCGGACCAGGCGCTTCACCGTCAGTTCCCCGTTCAGCACGGCGATGATGACGCTCCGGTTCCCAGCCTTTTCGGCACGGTCAACAATAAGGATATCGCCTGAATGGATCCCGGCATTGATCATGGAATCCCCGGCGACCTTAACAAAAAAAGTCGCTGCCGGGTGTCTGATGAGAAACTCGTTTAAATCGAGCCCCCGGTCGATATAGTCGTCAGCCGGCGAAGGGAAACCGGCCGATATGCTCGTTACGAAAAGGGGACGGGACATCACCCCTCCGGCGCCCGCCCGGTATAATGCGCAGATCGTCGCGTCTGCTTTTATTGACAAAGATTTCATAGTGCAATCCCCCGCCTGTGCTGGCGCACACATGCTCACCCGCACCCGGCACCTAATGTACTCGACTTAGGCGATTTTTCTATGTTACGTGGGGAATCGGGTATATACCCTATTCCCCAACCAGAGAAAACGCCTAACTCGAATAATTTACTCATGCTTCAGAACCAATACTTCGTCTGTGTGAAATGTAAAAAAATCCTGCCGGAGACCCCCTTCCCCCTCGAGGGGACATTGCGGCTCTCCGGCGGATACAATTCGATTAAAAATTAATTGAAAATCACATGACTGAAGGACTACTATAAACCAGGGGGCAGAATATGTCAACAAATGTTTAGTATTTTTTACAGACGTAAACGGTCATAAAATCTTCGCCATAGTCAGCGGTAAGAATGTCGAATCCGGCGCGGTAAAGCATCTCTTCCATTATCCAGTCGTAGGTCGAATATTCAAGCTTGATGTGACGTTCGAAATTGCGGGCGGTCTCGTCGCCGGCCCTGGAACGCATGCCCTCCACTGCATATGATATCGACTTCTCGTATTTGTCAGGATTGAACGAAAAAACAAAATCGCGGAGATACAGCATCCCGGCCGGCTTCAGCATCCCTGCGAGCCGCTTCAGGGCTATGAGTTTCCAGAAATCCGGGAGGTGGTGAAAAGCGATCTGCGAAGCGACGGCGTCAAGCAGCTCCCCCTCGTGCTCGTATGAAAGAAAGCCGGCACGGATGAATGTGATATTGTCCCTCCCCCGTGCATGTGCCTTCTTTTCGGCATAAGAGAGCATAACAGGCGAGATATCGGCAGCGATGACGCGGGAACAGTTTTCTGACGCGCATATGGCCAATTCGGCTGTCCCGCACCCGATCTCGAGTAAAACGTCTTCCTGCTTCAGTCCAATGGCCTCAATCACACCCAGTGCTTCACCCTTCATGTCGCGGAATTTCCCCATCCGCTCATCGTAGGTGCGGACCTCTTCTTCGTTTTCGTAATCGGTGCCGATCTGTTTCATTTCGTCGTAATACCATTCAGGCATGTTCATATGGTCCTCCTGGATTAAATCGGGGTAATGGCGTAATTACGTATTAACGCAATGACGTAATAACGTAATGACGCAATAACCTAATAACGCAATGACGCAATGTAAAGACGCAAGATTTTGCGTCTCTACCATGGAATCAATCCACCCCGGAAAAAACCGGATCTAGCACAGACCCCTTGAATTCATCGGACAGTATATCCATGAAAATAACGTCATATTCCTTCCCCCCGACAATACGCGCCTTGCGCCTCCTGCCGATCTCCTTGAATCCACATTTCGCGTAACATGCAATCGCCCGCTTATTATACTCATAGACAAAAAGCATAATGCTCCGCAGGTTAAGCATATTGAATGAATAATC
>JBFZEZ010000312.1:0-6515 GCA_041306585.1 Spirochaetota bacterium
TGTGAGAAATTCAGCCGTGCGACATTCATCCCTGAAGCCAGCATCTCCTTCAAAATGCCTGGGGAGTCTGTTGCCGGACCAAGTGTACATACTATTTTTGTTTTTATCATATTATACTCCTTCACTTTAACTAAAAAATAACAGACACAACTAAATTAACAATTCCCCCTACTTCCTCGGCTTTGCCCGCGCAGTCGGCTCAGCAACGCGGGGGTCATCCGGCCAATAGTGTTTCGGGTAACGCCCCATTAATTCCTTTTTCACTTCGGGATAGGCCCGGTCCCAAAAGCCATCGAGGTCACGCGTAATCTGAACCGGCCTCCCGGCTGGAGACAGAAGATGAAGCATGACCGGAATCCCGCAGAACTTCGGTGTTTCCCTGCAGCCGAAAAATTCCTGCAGGCGCGCGGCAACCACCGGGACCCCCCCGCTTTCGTAGTCGATCCTTTTATGCGTACCCGAAGGGAGCGGCATCTGCTCAGGTGCGCATTCATCCAAAACACGTCTCCGCTCCCATCCGAGCCTGTTATCCAGGGCGCTTCGAAGGGCATCAGCGGAAAAAACCTGACCGCCATTCCAGTTGCCATAGGGAAAGAGCCAAAGATCAATTTCATTCATGAGGGATTCATCGGTAAAATCAGGCCAATCAGCGCGATTTCCGCATCTCTGAACAAACAAGCATCTCGATCGAAAAAGACGCAATGCATCGTCCCACGGCAGGCATGCGATCCCTTCCCGTTCTATACGTTCCATCAGCGCTGACTGAAGCTCATCCTGCGGAGGAAGATCGCCTTTTTTCTCATGGAGCACAAGCCTTCCCAAACGCTTCTCCGAACGCGAGCGCGGGGCCCACCCATCCCATTCCACAATATAATGTTCTGTTATATGGTTGCTGCATTCTTTTTCCAACTCTCCCCTGTCAATCGGGGCCGCGAGAAAAATCCTGGCGTCGGTATCGCCCCCGTCAAGGTCGGCAACCGACACGAATTCCTCACGGTCAAGGGCCCCCTGTAAACGCGCACCCCGGCCGCTTGCGAGGACCCAGCGGGAACCCTCACGCCCGGTCCCGGCAGAAACACGCTGGGCCGCCCTGTCCGGATACGCAAGGACAAGAAGCCTGCCTGCAAGGCCCGGATCAATATTACCGCCTGAAATTTTCAGATCCGTGCGACCCGCCGCACGTAGAATCCGTTCCGCCTCAATACCGATTCGCCGCGCCGCGCCGTCACGCATACCTCCCGGACAGCCTGTCGACCACGCACTCCATGCGCTTAATCTTTCTCGGAAGTCCGGATCATCGCCGCCCAACGGGTCGCCCTCCTCAAGGAGAGCCGCAGTTACCGCCGCGCTCGCCAGCCAGCCCCGATCTGCAGCCGTTATGATCATGCGCCCGAGCCTGGGGTGCAAGCCGAGACCCGCGGCCATTCTACCAACTTGAGTTATACGTCCATGCGGATCAAGAAGGCCGAGGTCACCGAGCAGGGTTAAGGCCCTCCGAACAGCGGCTTGCGGCGGCGGGGTGAGCCATTGCAGCCCGTAGGGCGAAGGCGCCCCCCAAAGCGCTGTCTCAAGAAGCAGAGGGGCAAGGTCTGATTCCATTATCTCCGGAAGAGAAAACTCCGCTCGCGTTTCGTGCTCATTCCACCAGCGCAGACACGCCCCGGGTCCAAGACGGCCTGCGCGTCCTTTTCTCTGTTCAGCTGATGCCCTGCTGATCGGCACTGTGTCCCAATGGTCCATCCCGGTCCGCGATTGATAGCGCACCCGCCTCTCGAGCCCCGCATCAACAACGGCTCTGACCCCGGGGATGGTGACGCTCGTTTCAGCGACATTTGTGGCGAGTATAATGCGCCCGGTAGAGGCGTATACCGGATCGAGGACCCTTCTCTGCTCTTCCGGCGGGAGCTGCCCGTGAAGAACGGTGATGCCGCGGGAAAACGCCGGGAAGGCCTCAATGATCCGGTCCGCAGTCCGGCGAATCTCGCGAAAGCCCGGTAAAAAAACAAGCACGTCACCTTCATCGTTCGCATCGAGTGTTTCACGCGCAATGCCCGTCAGGCGTGCAGCGCCGTCCCACGGTTTTTCCCCGGCAAGGGGAGGATGATAACTGACTTCAACCGGGAACGCCCTCCCCGGCACTGAAATAACCGGGAAGTCACCGAATGCACGGATCAACTCATCCGCACTCGGTGTAGCGGACATGAACAGGACCGCAAGATCAGGGCGAAGGTTTTCCCTGCAGTCCATAACAAACGCGAGCCCCGTGTCGGATGCCAGGCTGCGTTCATGGAACTCATCGAATATCACAGCCCCGTATCGGCTGAGAGATTGGTCATTCTGAATGATGCGCGTCAGAATCCCCTCGGTGACAACTTCAAGTATTGTTTTCGGCCCCACATGCGTTTCAAGGCGCGTCCGCAATCCCACCCTCTCCCCGATTCGTTCCCCCAGAATCCCCGCGATACGGTCAGCCGCCGCCCTCGCTGCGATGCGACGGGGCTGCAGGAGTAAAATTTTTAATTTCGCACAATGCTCATGCTGCAAAAGTTTCCATGGAACAAGGGTCGTCTTTCCTGCGCCGGGTTCAGCCTGCACGAGAAGCATGCCGGCACGCATAAGCCCGTCTGCAATTGAATCAAGTTGCGGGAATATTGGAAGTGATGCGATGTCGTCCGGATATTTAGACATTCTTTTCGACAATAACCTCATACACCCTGGAACGGCGGATTTTTTTCACCATGAATATCATTGTGCCATGGATAAATTTCTCACCTGATTTCGGCAGCCTTTCAAACATTTTCACAAGCCAGGTGTGAACGTTTATATTCGGGTGCGGTAGCTCGACGTTCATCTTTTCATTGATCGTCCTGATTGTTATCCCCCCCCCGGTTATATACCTGTTGAGCGCGATCGGATAACAATAAGCCGGAAGAACATCGTATTCGTCCTCGATTTCACCCACAATCTCTTCAATAATATCTTCAAGTGTGATAATGCCGACAACCCTGCCCTCGGTATTCTTTACAATCACGATGTGCTGGTGCCCCGTAATCAGCTTTTTAAAAAAAACCGGGAAGGCTTCATTCTCATAAACCGTGACGATGGGCCTGGCAATGCCTTTCAGTGAAGGATCGGCCGGATTGATTTGAAGCGCACTCACTATGTCCTTAAAATTCACATAACCGGCAACATCATCAATATTACCTGCATTGACAAGGGGGAAGCGCGTGTGATGATGGATATGGGCCTCGACGAGGGCCTCCATGAGATTCATATCGCTTGACAGGTACTTCATCTCTGAAGCCGGCACCATGATGTCACGGGCCTTCTTGTTCGAAAGCCCGACCGTGCGAGAGATAATGCCCTCCTGGTCCGTGCTGATTATATTATTGAGCGAGGCAAAACGCGCTATCAGGTTCAGTTCATTGACTGCATCCATGCTTGTAATTTCGCCTTTTTTCATGTTAAACGGCCGGTTGAGAATTTCCGTCAGGGCCAACAGGGGACTCAATAGCAGCACCAGCAGCCTGAAGGGAATGGCGACCACGGAAGCGATCCTTGAGTTAAAAAGCACCCCAAGGGTTTTCGGTAAGATTTCAGTCCATTGGATCATCACGAAAGAAAATACAAGAGAATATACTGCCAACCAGCGGGGACCGAACAATTCATTGAATTTCGCCCCTGACATCGAGGCCCCAATGGTATGCGCAATGGTATTGATAATCAGAATGACGGCAATTGGACGGTGAATATTATTTTTAAATGTCCGCCAGATCTGTGCGCGGACCGGTTTCGTTTCAGCGATTTTCGCCAGATCGCTGAGAGAGAGGCTGAGCAGGCACGCCTCCAAAATAGAGCACATAAAGGAAACCACCAGCGTGATGCTTATTGTGATGATCAATGTTATCATTGCAATTCCTTATAGTGTAGGTATATTTTTTCCCAGTGTAATACTATATTGCTCAGAGCAACGATTGAATACTATATTGCTCAGAGCAACGATTCAGAGCACCGATTATTGTGTAATACTATATTGCTCAGAGCAACGATTATTGTGATTACTAATGTTGCCATATAATGTAAACAATATCGGCTTGAAAGCTCCAAACTTTATCTGAGACCAGCTACGAATTTTCAGCTATCAGACAATTTTAGTTCAGTTGTTTTTCCTTTGCAAGCACTAATAAATCAAAAAAACATTGGGAAGCGTTATTGCCCAAAATAGGTATCGCCATCCATTATTCACGAAGACCCCCCAACCCACCTCGGGGGATTGGGGGGTCTTCGTGATCATGTTATATTATAAGATACCAATAAATTTAAACTACTCCCGGGTGCGGGAGTTGTAATCATTTTTAATTATTCTTGACACCAATCGATCTTTACAATCTGTTAATCTTAGGATTAACCATATGAATTTTGATGCACAGGAAATGAGACAACTCTTCACCCGCTCGGGTATTGCGCTGACAAAAGAACAGGAAACCGCATTCACCCTGTTCTATGACCTGCTCGTGCGCTATAACGATGAATATGATTTAAGCCGCCTTAAAAAATTCGACGACATCATCATCAAGCATTTCATTGATTCAATTTATGCGGGAAAGCTGATCAAGCTCCCCTCACCGCTTGTCGATATCGGTACCGGCGCAGGGTTCCCCGGCATCCCCCTTAAAATAATGAACCCGGGCCTTCATATCATCCTTGCCGAACCGCGGCATAAACGTGTTACCTTCATGGAAATGGCAATAAAAGAACTCAAGCTTACCAATATCGAGATATATCCCCACCTTGTGACGGATAAATCATTTTTCACAGTCAATGGTGTTATAACCCGCGCTCTCGAATCTGTCGACGAGACCCTTACACGGGTCAATCATTTTCTCCCGCAGGACGGCAGAGTTATATTCATGAAGGGACCCGATGCATCCAGCGACTTGCAGACCCTTTCAGAAGCAAACAGCCGGGAGTATACAACAGTTGCCAACACACCATACACCCTTCCCGGCACCGACTACCGGAGGGTGCTGCTCGCGTTCAGCAAGACCGGGGAATCCCTGAAAAGGACATTCAGGATCCTCAAGGATGAACGTGAAACGATCGGCAAGGCGATAACATCATCAGACAATCCCCGTTTCAAGGCCCTCTGCAAAATTACCGGTACAGACGGGATAAAAAAACTCGGGAAGACCCTTATTGCCGGAAAAAAAATCATTAAAGAAATTCTGGCACAAGCAGAGGTCCCGACTCACGAATTAGTCCTGTATGACGGCTATGCCGAGCATGACCAGGAGTTCGAACGGATCATCTCAGACCATGCCCAGAGGGGCTCGCTTTTGATCCTGAAAAAATCACTTTACAATGAAATCGATTCCCTGAAAAGCAACGGTCCGCTACTCTCCGCAGATGTCCCGGCAATCCACGACTGGGACCTCACGGTCCCTGAAGGGTGTTCCCTCATGCTCCCGTTTCAGGACCCTGAAAACATCGGTTCCGTTATACGGTCAGCCGCCGGCTTCGGGGTCAAAATCGTCATACTCCTGAAGGAAGCCTCGCACCCCTTTCACCCGAAGGCGATACGGGCGTCGGCCGGGGCCGTATTTAGCTTGCGCATATCCCGCGGCCCATCAATAAACGACATTGCGGGCCTACCAGCAGAGATCGTTGAAAAAATTGTCACCCTTGACAGGCATGGGAAAAATATCGAAGACTGTTCTTTTCCGGAAAGCTTCATCATCCTCCCCGGCATCGAAGGCCCGGGGGTCCCGGAAAATTTAAAAAGCATGGCGGTCTCAATTCCCCTTAACGGGGCGGTTGAATCCCTCAATGCCTCGGCTGCTACTTCGATCGCCTTGTATGAATGGCGCAGAAGACTCAAAAAAAATATGAATCAAAATTAATAATAAACAAGGCCGTCCTTTCATCAGGGACGGCCCGTCTTATAACATATGAGATTGAATTATACTCAGAATTTGGCTTCTGTTTTAATATACAACGTTCCTTCTGTAAAATTGTTATCTATCGTTCTTGATGTGTTAACTGGCGATGTCCAACCTTCCTTGTACATATACTGTTCATAATATGCCATCAGCCTGAAGTATTTATTGAATTCGTAGCCAGCTCCGCCGCAGACCATCATGTTCTCATCATCCCCCCTGTTATACTGGTTACCCCATGCCATACGACCGACAATCAGAAAACCATAATTGGTAATCGGGGCGAGATTGAGGTTAAACCATGCCTCAAGGGTATTGTAACGTGCCTTATTGATGTGAGGTGCAGTTTCGCCATATACTGAATTAATAAAGCTGAGACCTACCTTTATTAGTGCTGATTTCCATGCGACACCACCGCCGAAATACTGGAGGTGGGCATGTTTGCTGCTCAACCCGACAAATGCTGCATCCCTGAAGAATCCATATACATACAGGTCCATGAAAGGATTGAAATTGGCCATCAGATAATGGCTTTTCCCGTCATACGTTTCTTTTACGGTTGTGAAACTTTCCCCATTT
>JBFZEZ010000313.1:0-8417 GCA_041306585.1 Spirochaetota bacterium
ATGATCGGCATACCCATGGTTTCGCATAACGCGGTCATCGGCATGATCGGAATAGAGGCGATCTCAGAGAAAAAAATCTGGATGCCCGAGGCGATTTCCCTGCTGAAAATGGTAGGCACGATTTTTGTGAACACCATAAACATCAAGAAGGCCGAGCGGGAGCTCCTCGAGGTATTCATGTCACGCCTCTCTGACCGTGAAATACAGCTTCTCAAATTCTTTAACGAAGGGTATTCCTGGCCTGAAGATAAGAGGACCATCGCGAAAAAGATGGACGTCCTCCCCGGGACCCTCGATAAATTTCTGGCTCGCATCCGCGAAAAAATGAATATTGAAGATTTCCACAAACTCGTGAAAATATCAAGGATGTTTTTCACACAGATATAGTTGATCCCGCACATATAAAGATTAAAATATCAAATAAAACCTTGCCACAATCTTCCATATGTTTAAGACACTTTTTGTCAGGATTTTTTTTCATGACACTATAATTCCGTGATTGACATCATTGGCGTTGTGGCAACATTAGTGAAATATAAATTACTGACAAATACATAAAATGGAGAAAACATTTGGAACAACACGCCATACCAAGAATGGAAACCCGGGAGAAGCATTACAATCCTATTCCAGGGGTTCCTGAAACGATGTTTAACGATAGCGCATATAACAATGAGGTCGACAGCGAATTAGACCGGAAGGTCTCCCACCAGTCGTATCAATTCATGGGTGTCCTTAATACCGAGGGAAAAGTCATTACCATCAACCAGACCGCCATCGATTTCATCAAGGCCGATAAAAAAGATGTCATGGGAAAACCGCTCTGGGAGACCCCGTGGTGGCAGCATTCGTTAGAAGAACAGAAAAAAATTCAAGACGGAATCTCAAGGGCGTCACGAGGAGAATTCATCCGTTTTGAAACCACACATATTGTCCCTGGCAAAGAGCTGCATTACATTGATTTCTCGTTAAAACCCATATGCGGCAATGACGGCAAGGTCCAGATAATCATACAGGAAGGAAGGGACATTACCGAACGTAAACACGCTGAACAGCACCTCCAGAAAATTGCAACGCACGATTCGTTGACTGGCCTGCCGAATATGAGGCTTCTGCATGACAGACTCAATCAGGCGATTACAAGGGGATACCGCCGCAACAGTATCGTCGCGGCGCTCTTTATCGATCTCGACAGCTTTAAACAGATCAATGATTGTATGGGCCACTGCAAGGGTGATCAGCTGCTTCAGCAGGTTTCAGAGCGTCTTCTAAAATCGGTAAGGGAAATCGATACCGTAGCGCGCATGGGCGGGGATGAGTTCGTCATTCTCCTTGAGGACGTCCAGGACATTGAGAAAATCAACGCCATCACAAAACGCCTCATCTGCAATATCACCAAACCGTACAACATATCCGGGACGAGTGTGCCGGTGACGGCAAGCATAGGGATCAGCATATTTCCGTATGACAGTACCGATGCGAATACGCTGCTTCAGAAAGCTGAACATGCGATGCACCAGGTCAAGCATGAATCAAAAAACGATTATAAAATTTGCAATTAGAATACATTTTCTGGATCTTCCACTCCAGACTTTAGTGGAGAATTCTAAACCCCACCCTACCCCTTGAAAGCACCCCAGTCTCCGGGACATCAAAACGGATAAAAATGCATTCAAAGAGAACGATAAAGATACGTGCCCATGACGGATCTCGATGAAATTCTGGAAGTCTCCTCAAGATATTTCAGGGGCAACTTCTTTCATGCTTGACATTATTTTAAATACTTTGCAATAGTAAATGAAAATAACTGCGCTTCAACGGGGATTATTATTCATGCCATTCCCGTGAAAACGGGAATCCTTAATGAGCGTCCAGGTATCTATCGGGGTGATGTACCAATATGATTTTCTCATCAATCACATCGATTCGATCGTCGAGTGCATCAAATTTCGTGTCAAATTCATTCTTTAATGAATCAAAACGGTCGTGAATTCTTTCGAATTCCGGCTTGAAATAGCTTTTTATCTCATCGCTCATTTCCTTGTATTCGGAAAATGATATTACTTTTTTATGAGTTGCTGGCATTGCTTACCTCAACAACAATATAGCAACTTGATGGAAAATCATCAGGAATAATTTTTAACTTAAAAATCTCGACAGTCAGGAGGAACCATGAAAAAGCTAACCTTGCTCATACTTACAGTTATTTTATTTGCCGTGATACCGGCACAGGCCGGGCCATTTTTCGATGTTGAGACCGGTCCGGTTTTTACCGGGATCAACGATGTCAGGATTCCTGGAAAAAGCGGGACGCGTTTTTCATTCGTTGATGACCTGAACACGGACCCATGGTATTTTCTCCGGTTCAAATTCGGTTATATAATTAAAGACCAGCACAGTCTCTATTTTCTCGCAGCCCCCCTTGAGATACCGACTGAAGGGAAGCTGAAAAAAAACGTAAATTTTAAAGGCAGGGTCTTCAATGCAGGGGATACTGTGACCGCAAAATTTAAATTCAATTCCTATCGGTTCACATACCGCTATGATCCGGTTTTCCGCGATGACATCGAATTCGGCATCGGGCTCACTTTTAAAATCCGCGATGCAGCGATCTCCATGGAAGACAACGGATTAACAACAACCCGGAACGATCTCGGCTTTGTACCGCTCATCACAATCCGCCTCCAATGGAAATTCGTACCCATGGTGAGTTTTCTTCTCGATGCGGACTGGCTTGCAGCGCCGCAGGGCCGGGCAGAGGATATTCTCGCGGCATTCCAGTATCACGTGAATAAAAATATAACCGTAAAATTAGGATACCGCATACTCGAAGGAGGGGCTGATAATTCGAAGGTTTATACATTTTCACTCTTCCATTATCTTGTTTTTGGAGCGACGTTTGTTATATAGTCACCAAGTGATGATATATGCTTTTTTTGGACGAAAGATTAAAAAATTCGACGGGATAACAGGATAAAGACAGGATTGAGTTAGATCCTCACTACCCTGTTATCATTCCATAATTCTTACCTATAGCAATTGCGACTACTCAGCTATAATTAATAGCTAATAATTCATACGCGCACGCTTCGCGTGCGCCGAAATAAGGGGTGCTGGGGCGCGCAGCCCCCGCGCAGGCGGGGATCCTTAATTCGCGTCTAGCGAGAATGGATTCCCGTCTTCACGGGAATGACATGGTTTTTTACCCGTTGAAAATGACCTGGTATGAAAAGATATTTGCATCCTTTGGACTTCATCATTATTCTTTAATAACTTAGTGTATGTATAAAATAAGTTCAAGTATAATTAATAATTTATTAAAAATTCATTATTGGAATCTGCCATCTCCTGAATAGCCAGTATGCTAAAATCAAAGTAAACAACCGTTATAAAATCGTTAAGGCAGGGGAGCATGAATGGCTAACATACTCCGATACTACTACCTGAATTAGACTGAAAATTCACGATATTTTTAATTTATTGACAAAAATGAATTTCTTTCTTCATTTAATATTCATGAATTTTACTATATAATCCTTCTTCACTTTTACATTAACTAATTTTGGAGTATAATACATGAATACTTCTTTAATCAAAGTTTACCCGTACCGGTGGGTTGAATTACTCGTATTTTCAATTATCAATGCTGTTATCCAGCTGAACTGGATCGCATTCGCTCCTATTACAGTAGATTCCATATCCCTCTACAATGTATCTGCATTCTGGATCGTTTTACTTTCCATGTCTTTTATGGTCGTATATATTCCTGTGAGCGTTCCTGCTTCATATATTATAGATAAATACGGTATACGCGTCGGTGTCGGGATCGGAGCTGTACTGACTGGTGTATTCGGCTATCTGCGCGGGGTATATGCTACTGATTATACAATGGTCATCCTCTCCCAATTCGCACTGGCTATAGCCCAGCCTTTCATCATGAATGCGACAACAAAAGTAGCTGCTGAATGGTTCCCCATCAACGAACGCGCAACAGCGACAGGAATCACTTCCCTTGCTCAATTTATCGGTATAATTGCTGCAATGGCGCTCTCGAAACCCCTTGCCCAATCCTTCCTCACCCCTGATGCAGGAGGGAAACTGACACTTGACGCAATACAGGGGATGCTGAAAATCTACGGGCTCATATCAATAGCGGCCGCGATTATCTTCATCGTATTCGCGAAAGAAAAACCCCCCACGCCCCCCTGCCCGGACAACGAAATCGAACGATACGGGGTATTTGACGGAATCAGTCACCTCTTCAAGCAGAAAGACATGCTTCTTCTGTTATTGACATTTTTTATCGGCCTCGGGATGTTCAATGCGATATCCACGTTTATTGATATCATTCTCGCTTCCAAAGGATATACTGCAGGCGGAAACGAAGCAGGGAATGTCGGTGCCGCAATGATGATTGCCGGGGTATTCGGTGCCGGAATCATTCCTGCAGTATCAGATAAGCTCAGAAAACGGAAATTTTTCTTTATCCTCTGTTTAATCGGGATACTCCCGGGCATTATTGGAATGACCTTTGCGACTGATTATGTTTTACTCCTGGTTTTTAGCGGCATATTCGGATTCTTTTTTATGGCAGCAGCGCCTATAGGATTTCAATATGCGGCCGAAATCAGCTACCCTGCACCGGAGTCAACCTCACAGGGAATGATCGTTATGTCCGGTCAACTTTCCGGGACAATCTTCATCACAGCCATGGCGCTTTTCGGGAATATTACTATGGATGTATTTGCCGATGCAAACAAAGCGTCTACTACCCTGAGCATGACCCCATTCATGATAGGCTTTATTGTTCTCTCTGTAGTCAATATTGGCCTTGCACTGATGATACGTGAATCCTCTATGATTACGAAAAATATACAGGTAACTTCATAACGGCGGGGCTGCCTGAATTAGTATAAAAAACCCGCATTTCAATGCTTTTGAAATGCGGGTTTTAATTTTTTCCATTTTCAATCGTGTCCGGTGCCATCACCGTTTAAATTTTAATCAATACTCACAAAGAGCCCCTGAAATCCCCCGGGGCTAACAACTACCCACATTTTGGGCTACTTGAAAACCCTCCACGATGCCATCAAATTTGAGTAGGCCACGCCAGAGAGTTTCTTGTCCAAAGGATCTTGCCGAAGGCAAGGCATGATATCCACCTATTTTCCATCTTCTCAAGAATCTTTAACTCCAGATCATTAAAAAAATATTTTGCAGAACCTTCTGTTTCATCTTCTCTGTATTTTAATATACAAAGTGTCTTGAGAGCCATCATTAAACGTAAAGTACACCAATTCATGAGAGCATGGGCATTACCAAATTTTACCGATTCGACCTTGTATCCGGATTTCAAGATTCTAAACAATTCCTCTACATGCCAGCGACAATTATACCATACCACTTTCTCTTTCGCTTCCTCAATTGATGTCACAGGCCATGTCGTAAACAATGTCCAGTGTATCCCCTTTTCTCCTTCCGGCGGATTTGCCTCTCGTATATCAACAACATAAATATTTTCAATCGGTGATTTACCTTTATATAACAGATGGGACGGAACATCCATTGTTATACGGTTGTATCGAAGTTCCAAATCCACAAGCCTGGGTTGCCGTGATTTTCTTGATGGAATTTCCTGCGAATAACAGCAAGAAATTGGCCATCTCGTTATTTCATTGCATATGTTTTTCAACAATAACAGGGAATTGGCTTAAAATTAATACCCTTTTCCCACCCCCCACCTAAAAAAATGTGGGTAGTTGTTAGCCTCCGGGGAATTTAGGGGCTCTTCGTGAGAATTGATTCATATTCATGCGGTCAGAGCACTAGCAATTAACAATTCAATTAGATTACCTTAATATTGTTAAATCATTCGTTAAATGCTACAATTTAAAAAATTTTCCTATAAAATCATCCGAGCTAATGAGCTCGGTCGACACTCTTAAATAATACCATTATATTGTAACTGCATTTATTGTGTTTAATGAATGCTAGAGCTGATGCCACCGGGGGGGGGCTTTTGACATCGTTTTATGTTTCTCAATCTTTTTTTTATCATGTGAACTTTCTATCACGTTACGATAAAATTTATCCCCTCCAGCGCTATGTGCCATGAATTATTCATGAAAAAATCAGCTTCGATTGGAAACTTTTACTGAAACAATGCGGCATTGCATAGCAGAAGAGCACAAAGAATAAATATTGGATAAAATGGATAAATTTATGAATGAATTAAATAAAATTAAAAAAAACATCCCCGTTTTCTGCATTTCAATCATTTTAATTATTCTTTTAAGTATATCAGTCACGGCACAGGAACAGAAAAACACCAATCCCCCGGCAAAAACTGAATCATCTGAAAAGCCATTTCAACTCACATGGATCGATCTCGCCTTTGTCAATTTTTATTCGATACCCAAAACCCGAATGGCGGATTTTTCAGACTCGATGCTCGGTATGAACATCAGGCTCAATTTCATGGTACTCAACCTCGAACCCCTGTGGCTCTTTACCGGAATAATGCTCGACGGGAACCTGACGAACTCCATCCGTCTCGACAGAATCATCGACTTCAGCATAGTTATCGGCCTCGGCTGGCGCTTCAACCCGAAACCGAAATTTTTTATTACTCCGAAAATTTCCTACGGGGCTATGATACATTTTGCTTATGGGGACTACTATAATGATCCGAACATATATCCCAATGATTCGAGGGCAGGAAAAAAAAGGGACCATGTTTTTTCCGACCAGATATTTCATTACGAACTCGAGTTCGCGTATGACGTTTCCCCGAAATCAAAATCAGTGGAATGTGAGGTTTTTATTTCTCCCGGGTTTATACACTTCGTGGAAGAGCACCGTCAAGGACTGGAACTCGGCTATATGATCGGCGCCCGTTTCAGGGGAAAATCATATACTCCAGAAAAACCGAAAGAAGTTATTATTACAAAAACCGCATTCCTCGCAGGAAGGGTCGTTGACCTGGAAACAGGGCTTGAGCTGAAAGACGCAGTTACCGTCGTATCGGATGAAAAAGTCAGGAAAGGCGAACTCGTTGCAGGTGAGACTTTTTCATATATTGTTGAAGCAGGGAAAAACTACACAGTACGCGCAGAACGAGAGGGCTATGATACCTATACCTACAATGTCGATGGATCAACACTGCTGCAGGACAGGAAGAGTTATATCGTCATCCCCTTAAAGCTCGCCAGGATATGGGGATTGACCGCGCATGTGTTTGACAAAGACAACAATGAGCCAATTAACGGGGTCGATGTCACCGTGACTGATACTGCCGGAAAAATATTGCAGATAACCACCAGCAAAACAGGTGATTTCCGCATTCAGGTCCAGAGCGATACCGATTACACTATCCTCATGAAAAAACGGAAATACTTCACGGTCCGCGGTGAATTTACGACGAAATGGAAAAAACCCGGATGGTACGACATCAAGGAATTCATGAAGACCGACTTCCAGAAAGTGGTCATCGGTGCTACTATTGAGTTCGGCAATATCTATTATGATTCAGGGAGCTGGACCATTCGTGCTGACAGCGTACCAGGACTCGACAAGATGGCGCTATTCCTGCTTGATAACCCGACTATCGTTGTGGAACTGGGGGCACACACGGATTCAATGGGGGACGCTCAGGGCAACCAGTATCTGTCACAGCAGAGGGCGCAAAGCGGTGTTAATTATTTAATAACCAAAGGTATCCCTGCAACGCGAATTACCGCAATGGGCTATGGCGAAACGAAGCTTAAGAACCGTTGTGCTGATGGCGTTCCATGTTCTGCACAGGAGCACCAGGAAAACCGGAGGACCGAACTCAAGGTCAAGGATATATTGTAAGCAAGTGTTTTCAAAGGGGGGGCTATATGAAAACTTTTAACGTGTACGTGTCTTTAATGAGAAATGTAAATTTCGGAACAGCATTCAAGGGAATAAGCGCCCTTGTACTTGCTGTCTTTCTCAACAGCTGCAGCGGGATGCTTGATGTTCCAACCGGCGGCGGCCTGGGGATCAACGGTCCTGTGGCAGGAACAGTAATCACCTTCACAGGAACAGATGATACGTCAACGACAATCAACTTCGGCGCCGGATCAGATGCTGAAACAGCCCCTGTTGATCTTCAATATAAAGTTGTCATTGCAGACACTCTGGAAGAACTCAATACAATAGCAGAAGCTAATTCAATTGTTGCACCGGCACCGGGATTAAAAAGGGATTGGACAACAGATACCTCTCCATTGCCGATAACCGGTTTAAACACAGGTTCAACATACTGGATTGTAGTACTGATAAAGGATGAGGATGGTAATATAACATTATATCCCCCGCAGTCGGTAGTGATAACGAGCGCTCCCACCCCGGGCACGATCAGCTTTACCAATACCATGACCACTACAACGGAT
>JBFZEZ010000314.1:0-3984 GCA_041306585.1 Spirochaetota bacterium
CTGGTTGTGACACAGGTGGTGTCTATGCTCCAGGCCTTTCTCCTCGCAATTCTCATACTCACCGATACTGTGCGGGTGTGGCACCTGTTCGTACTCGCGGTCGTGCTTGGCATCGCCAATGCCTTTGAAATGCCGACCCGACAATCATTCGTGGTCGATGCCCTCGAGAAGAAAGATGATCTGCCCAACGCGATAGCCCTGAACTCTTCCCTGTTCAACGCGGCCCGTCTCGTGGGCCCGTCGATCGCGGGCATCATGATAGCGGTAGTCGGTGAGGGGTACTGTTTTCTTTTTAACGGCTTCAGCTTTATCGCCGCAATAGCCACGCTTGCGGCGATGCGTGTAAAGAAAAAGGAGGCAGCCCCGCTGCAGGTCGGGGGTTTCACAGCCATGAAAGAGGGATTCGCGTACGCCTTTGGGTCGGTCCCGATACGCGGCATCATTCTCATGATCGCACTCCTGAGCCTTGTGGGCTTGTCATATACGGTGCTCATGCCGGTTGTGGCGAAGGAGGTGCTCGGCGGCGGCGCAAACACCCTTGGTTTTCTTATGGGCTTTGCCGGGCTTGGCGCGGTTGCCGCGGCGATCTATCTTGCGTCACGGACAAGCGTGCGCGGGCTGGGCAAGCTCATCCCGGTATCGGCGGTCCTGTTCGGTTCAGGCCTCGTCTTCATGGGTCTTTCAAGGAACTTTCATGTTTCACTTGCAATCATGGTCCTGTGCGGTTTCGGAATGCTTGCCCTTATGGGCTCGTGCAACACACTTCTGCAGACGATCGTGGACGACGACAAGCGCGGCCGTGTGCTGAGCATTTTCATAATGGCGTTCAGGGGGGTTGTTCCCTTCGGCAGTCTTCTCCTGGGAGCGCTCGCCGCACGCATCGGGACACAGCACACTTTGATCGTGGGCGGTTCCGCGGCCATTCTCGGGGCATACCTGTTCGCCCGGCACATCCCCGTTATGCGAAAACATACGCCGGAAAATATCTATTAAAAAAATTCCATGACCGCTTCAGCCATCAGCCTGTAACCCTCCATAGTCGGGTGCACATTGTCGAACTGGTAAAGCGGACGAAAATTCAATCCTTCAGCCACCTTTTTTTTCCAATATTCATGAACAAGGGCAATTGCGATATGCTCATGTGCGGCCACTTCCATAAGTCTATTGTAAAACTCATGTGCAAGCCGGTCTTCATTTGGAATACTCAAAATGGGGACCGAGGTAATAAGAAGAATTTCAGAATGGGTGTCCAGGGATATCCTCCGGACAATTGATGAAATCGTATGTTTAAATTTTTCTGAAGTTATTCCGCAATAGGCGTCATTTAATCCGAATTGTATGAATACAAGGTCGGGGTCCTCTTCAAGCACATCCACGTGAAGCCGGTCCATCCCGCCTTCCGCAGTATCACCGGGAATACCTTTGTTGATCATAGATATTTTTGCTTTCGGATATCTGACATCCAACATCTCCTTTACAAAATCAACATAACCCTTGCGTACCATCCACCCCTGGGTCAGGGAGTCGCCAAACGCGACAATTTTTACATCTTTTCCAGATATCATTTTTTCTTTAATTTTCTCAAGGGGCATGACCTTTCTCCTGAATATTACATTGCTTTTTCTATTATGTATTCCAAGCCAACGCACAATTAAATTCATTTCATTAAATATTATTATTTTTATCAATAATAAAAAAAATGCACTTTATTAAACATAAATCAATTTTTGTTTATATATTTTCTTTTTAATATACATATTGACATATCAAGTATTATATATTTTAAAAAAAATGATTATTTTATTAAATTTTTTAGTGAAAATTTTTACAGAAAAATTGATTTTTATTGATTTTATACTTATACTAACTACATGCACTACTTAATTTATAAGACTATCATGCCTATCATTTGGGGGTTTACATATGAAGATTGAAATAACAATTCTTGGTTTATTGATGGAAGGAAATCTTTACGGATATGAAATAAAAAAGAAAATTGTGGAAAGACTTGAAGACTATGTAGACATAAAATTCGGCTCAATATATTACGCGATAAAAAAAGCCGTGGACAACGGCTGGGTGAAACGGGTGGGTACTGAGAAAGATAGCGGGAATCCCGAGCGATATGTTTATGAGATCCTTCCGAATGGAAAAAAATATTACAAAAAAATGATCAAACAATACTTTGATAAAACAATGATACATTTTGATATCGATATCGTGCTCATGTTTTTGAAATATCTCACAGACGAACAGAAGGAACAATTTGTGGATGACCGCTTGGCGCTTGTCAAAGAAAAACTTGATATTATCAATGACAAAATGGGAAAAGAGGTCCTCGTACCCGAGGAACTATCATATATCCATGTTTTGAATTATCTCGATCATCACCTTAAAGCGGAATTAAACTGGTTGCGATCACTAAAAAAATAAAACCATTTTCAGTTACAAGCCTTTCATTATATCATTAAGGAAATCGACCTTTTTATCTTTAATGGATTTTTCAACCTCATTTTTAAGCCTTCTGAGGTCCACAAGAGCGCGCTCTGCCAGCATCGGTTTAGGTTCCCCCGTCTGTTCTGCTGTAAGGGACTGTTCAATAATTGATTTATTAATATTTTCAATCTTCAGAATATTATAATAATGCCTCTTGGCAAGTGAAGTTGCAACCCCGATGAGGATGTCAATCTGCTTTTCGGCTATTTCACGCAGATTCTGCTTCTTAATGGTTGTTATGATTACATTATTTTTTGCCTTTAATGTCGCAGTCCGCTTTTCCCCGAGCAGAAGCGCCATCTCACCGATGAATGTGCCAGGTTCTTCAATTGTTGCAACTTTATTGCCGTTAACGATGACGTCCAGGGAACCGGTTTTTAGAATATACATCTCCTCACCGAACGATCCCTGTTCACAAATTATTGAATCCCGGGAATATTCAACATCATTTTCCGTTAAACTCGTTACGGATTGAATTTTGGTCGGTTCTGAGGATTTGTAAAATGCTTCCCCTTTTTTATATGTAAGGCTTGTCTCAGATTTCTTTAGGATGTCCTTGATCCAGGGGAGCTTGCGCTTGTTATACTCTTCTTCAAGACGATTGATTATCTTATAATACTCGATTGAATAATCGCGGGTTTTTTTCTCATCTGCAATCAGGTGCTCCATGTTCTTGTTGATGATTTGATTGGTAAGCAATACCTGCCGTGCCAGGACCATCGATACATTGAAAATGAATGAAAAGTTTTTCATCCCTGAGATAAAATTTTCAATCTGAATTTTTTTTAATTTACTGGTCTTGCCGGTTATTGCTGTCTCGATACGAGGCGTATCAACGCCCATGAAATGTTTCATTAAAATTTCGGTGGTGCCGACGACAAGGTTCCTGCCGTTTATGGAATATTTGTCATCGTTTGAAGCATAAAAAAAAACACTGCCTTCATCAAGCAGGAATGCCCCGTCAACCTGACCGGCAGCAGAATATAATTTTATATAATCACTCATATGTTCTATCTGCTACCAATTAGTCCCCCAGGATTTTCTTGACAACAGAGAGCAAGGTCTCCTTTTCAAATGGCTTGGTAATAAAAGCCGAAATTTGTATATTATCGTTCATCCTTATGGTTTTTTCGCTCAAAGCCGACACTACAATAATTTTTGCACTTGAGTCAAATTTCATAATTTCATTGACTGCCTTTATTCCGTCTTTTCCTCCCATGGTGATATCCATTGTCACAAAATCAGGTTTGAGCTTTTTATACTGCTCTATGCCTTCATTCCCATTTTCAGCTTCCGAAATAATGCTGTGTCCGCCGCTATCCAAGGCTTCACGGATTATCTTTCTCATGAATTTTGAATCATCAACAATCATTCCTCGTGCCATAGTATATTCCCATATTCGTTTTTTTTAATTTTTAAATCTATTCTGCAAACAGTAGCCCCCTTAATTCCCAAAGGCTAACAACTACCCATATCTCGTTCACGAAG
>JBFZEZ010000315.1:0-3504 GCA_041306585.1 Spirochaetota bacterium
GTGACCGGGAGGTTTACCGGATTCCCCATGCGCTGTATCGCAAACGAGTTTACCGAAATATTCGGCAGAGAAGAGATAAAGCGCGGCACAGAAATGCTGTCATTCGGAGCAGGGAAGATCCAGGCAGGGCTTATGCAAGGCGATATCACAAACGGATCGCTTCCCGCTGGTCAGGTGATCGGCCAGATATTAAAAAAAGAATCAACAAAAGAAATTATGGATTTCATCATCAGTGAAGCATGCGGAGCGATTAAACGCATAACAGAGTGATACTTTATTCGACGAATAAGAACTCTTCTCTTTCCTCATCCCCCTCGTCCTTCGGAGCTTCAGAGCCGGGAGAGGGGTCAGACGCGAGGAGACTAACGTTTGAACATCCACCGTTTCGGCCGGAAAACATAATCCCAATACATCACTACTCCGCCAAATAACGCGCATATTACGCCAAGAACAAACAATACCCATGAATATGATTCAGGGAAAGCGGTCATTCCTTTTACGCTTTTATTCAGGAAAGACACCAGCCAGAGTATGAGGGCCATTGAAACCGGGACCAGATGATAGAACCGGACATCAAGCTTTTTACTGATATCGAGCCCCCGCAACGCAATGACCGAGAAGACAATCCCGAAACATGAGATTATAACCGGGACGATGACCGGCGCAAACCACATCCTGGGGATGAGAAACAGAATGTCCCAATCGAACAGGGATTTTGGCCATCCTATGCGGAAGGACATCCATATATAATAAAAAATATCCCATACAGCAAACGTAAAAACAAAATATGAAAACCAGTGCATAATGGAAGCGGCTGAAACAGCGGCTGCGGCAGCAATAAGCACGATTGTCGCAATTTCCCTGTCGATTTCGGTCTTGATAACGGTCCGTTGAATATCTGTAAGAATTTCAGGCTGGATCACCCTGATCGCAAAGTCCGCCTTTCCTGAACTGAGAATGGGCCTTAGGTAAATGGCAACGGATCCTTCAATTACGCCGAAAGCAATACCAAGTATGAGCAACGGCACTAATTTTTTCATAACGAACTTCCTCTTGATGTAATCCTTCCGGGCATAAGATGCCTAATCCGTGTTCAGCCCTTTTATATTCAAACGAATAATTGCCGGCAGGGTCGACAGTACAGGGATCGCCACCCCGTATAAAATTATCCTCCTCTTGATTTCAGCAGATACTGCAAGCGTTATCCCCGGGGCATACACATGCAGAAATCCCTGTATCTGTTGAGAAAAATAAATAAGGGCCTGCATGCCGACAAAGGCGCCGATGCTTCCGAGCAGGGCGTATTTAAGTACCACCGATAACGAGATAAACACCTTCGATCCACCCAAAATGCGCAGTATCCGGTAATACTCAAGCCTATTGAGGGTTGAAATCAGGGTTGAAAAAGCAATAGCCACGACACACAAGGCCATGACAAGGTATTTCAGATAAGCGACAATCCCCCCCACCCTCTCTTTTAATTCTATGATCTGCCGTGAAACCGCCTTTCCGGATTCGATGATGAACCCCATTTTTTTGATTGCGGCAATGGTCCGCGTCATTGATTCATGGTCCTTGACCTTAATTAAAAGGTTGAGATATTCGCGTTTGTATGAATCCCCCAGGACTTTTTTGTTTATCGCTTCCACCGCATCGATAGGGATGAGCAGGGCAAGTATATCCACGGCCCCTGTCAAACCAGCGACCTGGGACCTGATAGTTATGGGATTATCAAGCGACATGATGCTCGAACGGCCGTAAACAACATCAAAGGGGAACCCGATGAGTTCCGGTTCGGTAAAACGTTTGAAACGATTCTGATCGGCCATTCCGTTATTGTACGTGTCAAGGATCGCCCGGGGGAGAAGCACCGGCAAATCCCTTTCAATATCCGGTTTTTTCCATGACTTCTTATATTCTTTTCCTTTTATTTCCTTATCAATAAGACTATATGGAAGACCGGCGCCGAGTATATCAATACGGTACCGGTGCCCCATAAAGGAGATGCGGCACTGCATGGGGACCAGTACCCGCATGATCGGGTAAATCATGGTGACCCCGGGGATCGAGCGCACTCTACGTATTGTGCGGTCATCAATAGTCCCGGCCTTCGAATCTTTAAAGGTCATAAAAAGGAGAGTTGTCGGGGGCCTGGCTGAAATTTTAATGGTATCCGGCGGGATGGATGCGGCGAATTTTTTTTTGATATAATCATCGAGATTGGCGCTTACGAGGTCGAAAACGATCACGCTTGCCGCTGAAAAAACAATCGCGCAGAATACGATTACGCTTATAAAGACATTGCTTGAGATTTCTTTCCATAATAAATACAGACGCTGTAGTACAAATCCCGCAACGTTTTTAATAAAGGAAAATATGCTCCGAATCATGATATTGCCTCTATTTTCCCTTTATCCATGGTATAGACCGCATCCGACTTGTCATGCATATAGTCGGTGTGGGTGACGACAATAATCGATTTTCCTTCGTTCCTGAGTCCGATTAAAATATCGAATATCTCGATTGCCGTCTGCCGGTCGAGGTTTGCCGTTGGTTCATCCGCGAGAATGAGGAGAGGATCGTTCACCAGAGCGCGCGCAATCGCCACCCGTTGTTTCTGCCCCCCCGAGAGGAGCCCGGTCTTCATCGACCGGTATTTATATATCTTCAGCCTGCCGAGGATATCGTTGACATATTCCTTTGTTTCCTTCCCGACCCTCCCTCGTATTCGCGCAGGGAGGAGCACGTTCGACATGACCGTTTCATCTGAGAGCAGCCTGAAGGTCTGGAAGACGAAACCTATCTCGCGGTTGCGCCTGCGGGCAGGTTGGAAATCAAACACATAATGAATTTTTTTCCCGTTGATAACGACCTTCCCGCTGTCCGGGGTTGTCACACCGGAAATAACATTGAGAAGGGTCGTCTTGCCGCACCCCGATTGCCCGGTTATCGATATTATCTCACCAGCCCGTACATCAAGATCGATCCCGTCAAGGACGATACGCCGAGACCCTGCTATGCGATAATGCTTCTTTATACCGCTTATGCTGAGTGTCATTTCCGTTCCACCTTCTCTTTAATTGTCAGAAAGGAGTTCACCGCCGACTCCCCAATTGTCCCGATCAACTTCGTCGATTACCACGTATGTCGTCTCGGGTTTTTTCCCGGCAATTTTGAACAGTATATCTGCAAAATGAGCGGATATCTCTTTTTTCTGCTCACGCGTCAGCGATCCGGCGACTTTTAGATTTATATATGGCACAACGACCTCCAAGCATGTATCTATACTTAAAGCATAATCCCCCGGATTTTATATATAGATAAATTATACGTCAATAAGAATCCTTTTCTATTTAAAACATTTTTACTAACAGGTCATTTTTATCCATACCATGTCATTCCCGTGCAGACGGGAATCCTTAATTCGCGTCTAGCGAGAAGGATCCCCGCCGTAGTTTATACTCGCGCAGGCGGGTACGGGGATGACATATAGGTACAATTTAG
>JBFZEZ010000316.1:0-9731 GCA_041306585.1 Spirochaetota bacterium
ATTAAGTATCAGTCTTTTGAGTTCCGCAATGAAAAACCGGTGAGCCGGGGGATCCTTCTTGGACGGTCCATTGAACCAGTAAAGAAAGGGAATGGGCACATGCTGGCGCCATATATCGTAATGTCTATTGCTCGTGTTGCAGCCCTGGGCCACGATAATACCATCCCATTCTTTGCTATGGACAAGGGCTTCAGTAAGCCAGCTACGGGCAACGGGACAGAAAAAACTTGAAAGATACTCGCTTGCGATATCGTCCGTCCTATGAATATCGCCAATTATTTTAACTGGCGTGAATCCCGCTGCCATTATAATTTCTTCGGGCATATCATGTGATGAATCGAAGTAAGCGATGGTTTTCATTGTTAATTCATTCCTGAAAGTCTCATGCTGATTTACGCTAAAATACTATCCATCTGATTCTCCCAGATTAATTGAAAATCTCAAGCTTTATTTTTCTCATTGGGGGGCATATACTCAAAATGAATATTTGAAAGGGCATTGAATATATTCTGCTTCCCCTTTTCACTTAATCCTTCAAATTGGCGGATTATTTTTTTTATTTCTTCCCGTTTTGTTGTATCCCCATAAGGGCATTCTTTTTTTTGATCTGGAAAACCACGAATTGCGCAATATCGATTTATACTGTTTTTATTCAGAAGGTAAAGGGGCCGAATAATATCAAATTCTCCATGGAATATGGAGAGTTTCGGAGGTATTGTACTGATGGCGCCGTTGAAAGTCATATTTAGAAAAAAGGTTTCTAAAATATCATCCATATGATGCCCAAGGGCAAGTTTATTGCAGCCCAGGTCCCTTGTCATAAGAAAAAGCTCCTTCCTTCTCCCCCGTGAACATACAAAACAAGGGGTTACAGATGCTTCATCAAGATCTACTGAAATCATTTTTTCATAATATCTGACATTGAGTGAATTGCAGAAAGAATGAATAAATTCACGATCGATATCGTATAGACCATTATCAAGCGAAACATGTATAGCAATAATATCATAATGTATTGGAATATGCCTGCGCCTTAAGGCAAGTGTTTCAAGGAGAACGAGTGAATCTTTCCCCCCTGACAGTCCAACTGCGATTCGATCATCGGCTTTGATGAGATCAAATTTATTAATCCCTCTGCCCACACTTTTTATAATCGAATGCTGGTATGAATGATCACAAAATGATAATTCTGAGTTTTTCATCAAATCTACGATTTTTGCGGATGTTAATAGAGAATCTTTTCGACGCCATTATCTTTCCTGATGGATTTAATGAAATCCCTTTTCCAATTTTTCCCCAGGATTTTTTCAGCGCAATATACGATGAGATGTTTACCGGAGATCGAAAACCCGTTATGGACTTTGGACAGCCCCTGCACACAGCTCGGACACGTTGTCAGGACTGTCATCCTGTCATTTGTACCGATGATTCGGCTGATATTTTTTCTTTTCCTTTGGCGTATTGTGTTCGAAATGTGAGGCGTGGAAAGAGCAAGGGTTCCACCTTCTCCGCAGCAGTTGGGGATTGAAATAGGAACACTGCCTGTTATCTGTGTGAATACTTTTTCCGCTCCCGCGTGTTTGAGGGGAGAGTGACAAGGGTCATGATACACAAGATCATTGCCCAGTTCAGAAAGAGAGAATAATTTTTCCCTGGAAATAAATTCGTGAATATCGATTACGGATGAGTTTGGAAATATATTATCCACCTGATATTTTTGAAGCATCTCGAAGCATGTTCCGCACGTGACAAGAACATGTTCTATCCCCATATATCCGATAAGATTTTCCATTCTGTGAAAGATAACCCTATTCTCATAGCTTTTTGTTTCAGCAATCTTGACTTTCCCATTAGCGAGTATCGGGTAACCGCAGCATAAGTATTCCGGGGGAATAACAACACGGACACCCGCATTATATAACAATGCTATTGCCGCAAAACTGATTTCTGAGAACATCCTTTCAGATCCGCACCCCGGGAAATAAATAACACTTTTGTGAACAGCTTTGGATGGGTTAACAAATGAGAAAAATACGTTAGTACCTTTGAGATTCAGTACATCACGTATTGTGCGATCCCCTGCAGCCGGCAATTTTGAATATAAAAAAGATGCAATAAATGGGACAACCGCGCTTGTCAGTTTTCTGAATGGCCTGTTCAGGTAATAACCCATTTTTTGTGCTGTGTAACCAAGCTTCAAAAAAAGTACCCTGTAAATTTTATTAATGTAATAACCCCGACGTCTTAAATAATAGAGGGTAAGCGCAGTAACCGGTTTGAATGAAGCGCGTTTTCTTTCTACGAGGAGGTCCCGCATTGAGAGGGTCACCTCCCCAAAATCAATGTTAACCGGACATGGAGAATAACAATTGTGACACATGGTGCAGTGGTTTGAGATTTCCCTGAGCATCTTGAAATATTTCAGGGTTAGTGTCTGTGCCGTCTGGGCTTCATACAGAAGGGCTTCGGTCACAAGAGAAACCCCGAGTATTTTATTACGCGGGCTGTAGAACATGTTGCCTTCAGGATAGCTGGTATTGCAGACTTCCTTGCATTTACCGCATCGGACACAAGCCGCGATTGATGCAGTCAGGTCTTTCAAGTCGGCAGCTTCTAATATAAATGCTTCCATCTTAAGAAGATTGAGCGATGGGGTATAGATCATATGGACAGGAAAATTTGAAGATAATTTGCCTGGATTGAACAGGTCCTGCGGATCATTTTCTTTTTTATATTCTGCATAAGAATCAAGGATGCTTTGCTCGATGAATTTTAGCTTTGTCAATCCAATACCATGCTCCCCTGATATGACACCGCCGAGCTCAACCGTTTTTTTCATTATGACACCGGCAGTTTCGTCTGCCTCTTGCATCATTGCATAATCGTTTGACAGGACCGGTATATTAACGTGGATGTTCCCATCTCCTGCGTGCATGTGAGTAGCTACAATGATTGTCCGCAGGCGTCTTTCCGCTATAATCTCGCTGACACGGCTGATAATTTCATCATACCCATGAAATATCTGATTGAAGTGATCGATGATATCAGCATTGATATCAACATGTATCAGCCCTTCCCGGATACACTCGAAAATTGTCCTTGTTTCGTTGCTGTCGATACCATGCAAGGGGAGGGAGGAAGCACGTTTGTCCAGTGAATCGATCAGTTTAGAGTACTTTAAATCGAAACCGGCAAGACGATTTACAATCATCTGCATTTTCATTTCGAGGAAGGAATCGTCACGTTCAGAAATGGAAAAAATATATTTTTCAATTGAAGCTATGATTTCCGTGTTATTTTTCAACACCTTCGTAATGTTGAGTTTCTCTATGAAATCTGCAAACAATGGTAGGGATTCAATAGGAATAACGACGTCTTCGTTCAGTTTAAACGCATTAGTGTGACGTGCTATTGCACCGAGATTTTTACGGTCTTTCCAGAATTGTTCGCGGGTGCGTTCATTGATTGCAATGAATCCTTCTGCATTATACTGTTTAACGAGATCGACTATTGCAGCAGTTGATAAATCCAGTTCGCTTTCATTGTCGCTTTCAATATCAATAAGAAGCACAGCTTTGGGAAGATCACTTCGGTCTGATTTATTCCGGTAATTAATTGCGATTACATATTTTTCATCGAAATGTTCAAGTGCAGTCAAAAAGACAGAAGGATGCTTTTCAAATTTGTTTATTATGCCGACTATCGCCTGTGAAGCATTAATAAGGTTTTTCCCGAAGAACTCGAGACATATTGTGTTAACATGCTGATAAGGCCTATATAAAACAAATTTTGCTGATACAATGATTCCATCCCCGCCTTCTTTTTGTAAACCGGGGAGCCCGTTGAGTGCTTTATTGGTAATATCTTTTCCCACCCCTTTTTTCCGTATTTCATTCCCGGAAAGGGTGATTGTTTTTGAAAGCTGAAGGTTATTTTTATGGTCAATCTGATAAACATCAAAAATGACAATATCATCCGGATATATTTTTCTGTGAGGGTGATTTCTCCTTTTGATTTCCAGCAGGTCACCACGCGGATTAACCAGCCTGAAAGAGTACAGGTTGTCGATTGCAGTTCCCCACATGACTGCTTTTTTCCCCCCTGCATTTTCTGCAATATTTCCTCCAATGGTTGATGCCCAACCTGATGTCGGATCTGTTGCAAAAATGAATCCCTTTTTTTTACACTCATGGGTGATATCATCAGTGATTACTCCGGCTTCAGCTTCCACAATGGGAATTGCAATGCCATTTTCAACGATAGTTTCAATGTCCCCGACTTTCCTTAATTTTTCGAGATTAATAACCATAGTATTTTTAAAAACCGGGATAGCGCCTCCGGTAAGACCGGTTCCGCCGCCGCGGGGAATAATTGATAAACCCGCAACCGGGGCATTTTTAACAAGATCCATTATTTCAGTAATGGTATCCGGATATACCACGACTTCGGGATATTCAAAACGCCAGTCTGTTGCATCAGTAACATGTATGACCTTATCAAATGCCGAGAAAAAAATATTTTTGCGGGAAGTTGCGTTTCCAAGCTCATTAAGGATACATTTTCTCCTTTTTTTTTCATTTCTGAACTTCGCAAAAAAATCGTTATCGGCTTTGCGTGCTTTTGTGATGATCTCAAAAACCAAATCATCCTTTGCGCCTTTGCCTATTGCCTCAAGACGCATATCATGTATTTTTTTGAGCTTTTTTTGTTTCTTTTTATGGTCCAGAAAATCATTGAAGATATATGGATTCCGATCAATTATGAAAAGTTCACCGATGATCTCAAATAATAGTTTTGCACTTCTGCCCGTAACCCGGTGTTTGCGGAGTTCATTCAGTGTATTCCATGTTGCATCATCGAAATACTTTAATATGATCTCTTTATCGGAAAACGACGTATAGTTAAACGGTATTTCCCTGTATTCAAAGTCTTTCTTCATCATCTTTAAATAGTGAATCCTGTAATGTATTAATATTATTTCTCGGAATGTTCAGATGTTTCCATGCTTCCGGTGTAGTCATCCTCCCCCGGGGTGTCCTTTTCAAAAGACCTGTCTGGACAAGATATGGCTCATAATAATCTTCAAGGGTATCAATCTCCTCACCGATTGATATCGCGATCGTTTTGATGCCGACCGGGCCCCCATCATATTTTTCAATAATCGCCCTCAGAATCTTTCTATCCATATCATCAAGGCCAAGATGATCAATATCAAGTTTTTCGAGCGCAAAATTCGCAAGATCGATAGTAATCCGTTCTTTTTTCTGAACGATGCTGAAATCAACCACCCTTTTCAAAAGACGATTCACTATGCGAGGCGTGCAGCGGGAACGCTTCGAAACTTCAAACGCAGCATCGACTTCAATATTACAACCGAATATTGCAGCTGATCGAAGCGTAATTTCCTGTAGTTCATCAATTGAATAATAATTAAGCCTGAGGGGTATGCCAAAACGGTCCCGCAAGGCTGATGTCAGCAAACCTGTCCGTGTTGTCGCACCAATGAGAGTGAATGGGGCGAGATTTATCTTAATGCTTTTTGCGCCGATACCCTGTCCGATAACAATATCAATTGAACGGTCCTCCATTGCTGGATAAAGTATCTCTTCGAGTGTGGGTGATAATCTGTGTATTTCATCTATAAAAAGCACATCGTTCGGTTCAAGGGCCGTTAATATTGAAGCCAGGTCCCCTGCTTTTTCAATAATCGGGGCAGATGTTGCCTTGATATTGACCCCTAGTTCCCGGGCGATAATAAAAGCCAAAGTTGTTTTGCCAAGCCCCGGGGGTCCGGCAAGCAAGACATGATCAAGTGGCTCATTGCGAATTTTTGCCGATTCAATAAAAACCTTGAGATTTTCGATGAGTTTATGCTGTCCTATAAACTCGGATAGCAGGATCGGCCTCAGGCTTTTTTCATTTTCAAAATCATCCTCAAGCTTTTTCATTGCCACGATACGCGGGGTATTTTCCATAATGATGTTATATATTATCTGTCCTATAATCTTTCAGGACTTTCATGATACTTTCAGGGGTTTTCTGTTCAAGCAGTTTTTCCCGTAGATCGCCATCATTCATCATTTTTGCGATGTTTGCCAGGGTTTTGATGTGCTGGCTGAATTTGCTTTTGGGGAATATCAGCAGAATGACTAGTCTGACAGGCTGGTTGTCTATTGAATCGAAGTCTATCCCTTTATCTGTGGTTGTCATAATCAACACCAGATCATTGATCCGGGAAGAAGTGCAATGGGGCATTGCGACACCATTTCCAATCCCGGTGCTCATAGATTTCTCTCTTTCTATAAGACTTTTTTTAATGGTTTCGATGTCATCCTGCGGAATTTCTTTATTCTTCAGTGCAAGATCCACCATTTCTTCTATCAATGCCCACCGGGTAATGGGATTTTTTCTTATTATAATATTATTTTTCTTTAAGTTATCAGACAAAAACATAGGGGTATCTAACCACATTAAAAAATTGATAAAATCAAAACTGCAAAGTATGCAATACGCATCATGGCATTATACACATTCCGATTACTATTGAAAATATTGCAACTTCTACTTTTTTTAATTTGCATGATCTTCAAAATTTTGATCTCAATGTAATGTACTTTGGCTACTATTATTTAGTCAAGCTTATATTAATGCTAAAATTTTGTTGACTTATTATGAAAAGTGTTTATATGTTAATGTAATAACAAACTTCCTGTGTGGACAGACAGGATACATACGTATTATAACGGAGAAGGCCATGATTGAACTTGATGATAGGGGAAATTCTTTATTTATTATTAAAATTGTAATGCCGGAAGTCCATACCCTGGATGTTCCTGATTTAAAAGAAAAATTACAGCAGGCAATAATCGACAAAGGTATAAAAAAACTCATATTGGATTTAACGAAAGTAAAAATGATTACCAGCTCCGGCATCGGTATTTTTCTCAACATAAATCAAAGCTTAAAATCGCAATTACGGCTAGCCTGCGCCAATGAAGAAGTCAAAAAGGTACTCGAGTTAACCAAGGTGACATCCGTAATCAAATTATTTAATAGTCTTATTGAAGCTGAAAAAAGCCTGAATTAAGATATAATTCTTTATGCTAAGAAGTATATCTTAAAATGTTGATTAAGTATTTAGTACAACATCAATTTGATAGCAACCGAAAGGTGCTCCAATTTTGCGACCCACATGTACCCAAAAAAAAATATTTTTTATAAATTTTTTGATTTTTTATGGGAAAATTTTTCCATAGGATTTGCCGCGAGCTTTTTTGTATCCCCATGCGCTATTATCATATCTTTGTATTTTTTTTACTTTGTAGCCAGGTTTAGTAGTGTTAGTACATTAGATATCCATTACAACTTAAACTCCCTTGCAATTATGCTGTCTTTATTGACTTTTTATCATGTTCTTCATGTGGGAATTTTTCATAAGATAGGAATATCTGGTTTTTCGTGTACTATTCGAAGAATAAATAAACATCTGCAGCGTTGGATTGACCCGGCATATTTTGATACATTATCAATTGAGGAACTGAAGAAACTATACCAGTCTCTAATTTTTTTTCCGAGAGAAAGCTTCTTTCTTTCTTCCTTACTAAGTATAATATTGATTGTGGTTATAGCATTCCGATATTTTTATGTTATACAAGTTTTTTATTATTTACCCTTTCTTCTGATCGTGGGATCATTTTCTGCAGTTATATATGGTTTTTTTACTTTTTCAATTATTGAGTATTTCATAGGGCCTACCAAAAGGAAGCTCGAGCGCATCCTTTATTTCAGGATTAATAATTTCAAAGCACTTCATCTTATGAGTTTCAAATTAAAATCGCTATTCACTGAGATCTTTATTTTATTTGATATGGTCATATTGGTAATAATCCTGAAAACGAAACAACAACCGATTGTTGAAACCATAATTTTCATATGTGTCAGCATAGTAGGAATTGGCTTTCTGCTGTTTTTGTTGAATACTTCTATCTATACATCGCTTGAGCGTTTTAGTCGCGCCACACGTGACCTGGCTGCAGGTGGAAATGGTTTATATTTTTCGTCATTCATGGATTACGAGTTCGTCGAATTCTCAAATAATTATAATATGGCTGCAATTGAGGTAAATCAGCTCAGACAAGACCTTCAAATGAATGTTGATGCAAGTACGAAGGAACTCAGTGATGCTTATGTGGAACTGAGTAATGTGTATCAGCAGATACAATATGATCTAACAATTTCGAAAAAAATTCAGAGCAGAATTTTACCCAAGAAATCAATAAAGATCAAGGACGTTTCTATTAATGTTCAATATGACCCCATGACAAAAATCGGGGGCGATATGTACGATATGATTGAATTGAAAGACGGTTATATCCGGATATTACTCGCAGATGCTATGGGCAACGGCGTACAGGCGGCCCTTGTTGCAATGATCATTAAAACTGAATACGAAAAATTAAAGTACATTGACAACCCTTCCCATTTGCTCGAAGCCATGAATAAATCATTTTTTGAATCTTACGGGATTTTGAATGTGTTTTTTTCCTGTATTGTTCTTGATATCGATACTGTAGCCAAAGAATTGATTTTTTCTTCAGCAGGTCACCCGGATCAGGTTTTCATTCATGGTGATGAACTGGAAATCATCAAACACACGGGGAAGCTGATGGGTATAGTGGAAAATTCAACTTACACCCTTGAAAAGCGTCGTTATAAAAATAATGATAAAATTATTTTATTTACTGATGGACTTTTCGAACAATATAATGCGGAAAATGAAAATTTTGGTAGAGAAAAAGTTTATGAATGCATTGATTCCTCTAAGGGGATGAATGTTACTCATGTTTTGAATCAGATCATTGCCGACCTTCGGAAATTCTTACAAACTGAGGAAAGAATAGCCTTATATGATGATATAACAATTATTGGGATTGAAATTGAATAATTGCACCAAGTAGCATTAGTCAGCATCACGCAATGCCCCTTTTTTTCCTTCGTCCTTTACTAAAACTTCATAGTAATTATTTCAAAAAAGGATTAAACCTTTTTTCTATTCCAATGGAAGTTTCTGGGCCATGCCCGCAGAGCACCCTTGTCTCTTCCGGAAGAGTAAACAAATGCTTTTGAATCGAAGTAATTATTTTTTCATAATCACCCCCGGGTAGGTCCGTTCTTCCAATGGACATGTTAAAGAGTGTGTCGCCCGAAAAAAGCAGATCATTGTGAAGCAAAGATATGGAACCAGGGGAATGACCTGGTGTGTGGAAAAGTGCAAATTGCAGTTCTGCTAGTTCGATCATCCCTGATGATGGAAGATTTCTATCAATTGAAATAACACCTGGATTTGGTACTCCGAACATTCGTGCCTGGAGAGGGGCACTACTAACGATATCCTCTTCGAATTCATTAATATAAATCAAAGCATTAAATTTTTCCTTAAGGATTGAAACCCCGCCAATATGATCTATATGGCCATGAGTGCAGACAATAGCATCAAGAATAATTGCTTCATCCTGGATTTTTTTTATTAAAAATCCGATATCAGCCCCTGGATCTATCATTATGCCTTTATTATTTGATTCATTGATAACAAGGTACGAATTGACCATGAATGGACCATTCTCATGTACAACTATTTTCATTCTTTATCATCCATCTGTTTTAATAAATTTTTGGTATTAACATATTATTAATTATTGATATTTTTATCTTATCGAATAATGTCAAATATT
>JBFZEZ010000317.1:0-13173 GCA_041306585.1 Spirochaetota bacterium
CCCCCTCTTAAGGGGAATGCCATTGAATGTATGGTTATCCCTGAAAAATATTTGACATATAATAATTAATATGATACTATTTTAACAATATTCAAGGGGGAACCATGGAAAAAAACATTTCATTGCTGTTCAACACTGCAGAAGAGTTTGGAAAAATTGCCAAGCGGGTCAACGAATCATCAAAACTCCGAAAAGGACACTCCCAGAAAGCAATGCAGTTTATCGATAAATCACTGAACATTGGGGATAAACTCTCCCAGGAAATCGAAAAAATATCCAAGGCCAACCTCAATCAGCGAAACCAGGACAGTGTTGTCCTCAACACCTGTGTAGTGCTCAAATCAAACCTGGGCAGGCAAAAATCAATAATTAAAAGCCTGAAAATAAAAAAACTAATCGATGACAATACCGAAACATTACTCCTGGATCTTATCAATACCCTTCTCACGGATATTGAAGAAGCCTTTTCGCTTATGAAAAAAATCATACTGAAGGACAACGATATAATCCTGATGGACAAACTGATCCTGATGCGGAAAAAATTCCAGAAGGAATCAATACTGGCCCTGAAAAAGTTGGCCGCTCAATCTGTAAACGATGCGGAGAATGCGATCATGGGCTCATCGGCAAACCTTGCAAGGGGACTTGC
Organism: Spirochaetota bacterium; assembly: GCA_041306585.1. Classification (GTDB taxonomy): domain Bacteria; phylum Spirochaetota; class UBA4802; order UBA4802; family UBA5550; genus JBFZEZ01. The sequence goes on from JBFZEZ010000317.1 coordinate 650, forward strand.
CATGGTTGCCCAGTTCAAAAAAGTCGATCAGCTTATCAAAGGAAAAAAGAAAGGTGATATAGGAAAGCTCATCAAAGAAGCAGAAAAGGGCTGGAAAACGGCAACGGAAGTTAACAAAAGCTCAACAACCCAACTCGAGTTCGCTGAAAAAGTAAACCACTCCACTAATCAGCTCCAACTTGACTCAGAGACGATACGCGAGATGGTTATTTCAAAACATGAAATATTCAAAAAGAATCTCGAATATGTAACCATCCTCACCGTACTCCTGGCCCTCCAATTTAAAAACTTTCTTAAAGCGCGTGACATCGGGGCAGGCATCGTAAACATCAATCCCAAAAGTTATTCAGCGCGCAACCTTATCTACGACCTCAAGGCGTTTATCATCTCCGCATGTGATGAGATTGAGGGTGTTGCCGACCTTAATTACGACATGACCGACCAGATCCACCTGAACACCGACCTGGAAATAAAATCGGTAAACATGACAAATGATGAGATAGGTTTTTATCGGGGAATAACAAGCGAAGTGAAAGCGATGACTGAAGCCACGAAGTTCCCGATTGAGGGTTCGTCAAAAAACATCAAAAACGGCAGGATACTCGAGGAAGTTCTCGGGAAACTTTTGGAAAATCTGTAAAAACGTAAGAGCCCCCTAAATCCCCCGGAGTGGGACTCTCTTAAAGTCCGCCTCCGGGTGTTTTAGGGGGCTCTTTACGATAGGGGGACTTCTCGATTATTCCCCGCTATGAATAACCTTATCGTCCTCGCTCTTCTGCTCCGAGAGCTGAACTTGCACATTATCCTTGATACCTGTCTTCAGCACATGTCCGCAATACTCCGGTTGTATGGGTAATTCACGGTTCCCCCGGTCGATGAGAACGAATAATTTTATCATTTTCGGCCTACCAAACGTCGTCAGGGTCTCAAGGGCCGCCTTGACAGAACGTCCGGTAAAAATAACATCGTCAACAAGAAGTATCGTCATGTCGGTGATGTCAAAACCGATGCGTGTCTCCTTAATCACAGGGAGCATTCCGCGGGTAGCGATGTCGTCCCGGTGAAAAGTGATGTCGATGATCCCGTTTTTCACGTGCTGCCCCATTGCCTTCTCAATATTCTCCCTGAGCCGCCGTGCGATCTCCACCCCTCCGGTCTGGACTGCCACAATTGCAAATTTATTTATGTCGACAATATCGGCGCATATTTTTTTCGAGAGATCGTCGATGCTCCGGCGGATCTCGGCGCTGGTTAAAACAACTCGCTCATTCATAGGTTATTCTACCTCTTTATGATATTCCTGAATCGGACGAATGGAAACTTCACCCCGCTTTTTAACGTCGAGGAGACCGTGGATCGCCGCCTTTGCGGCCTGTATGGTTGTCACGATCGGAATGTGGTACCGTACCGCGGCCATCCTGATAAGATACGCGTCATCCTTGGACACCTTCCCGGTCGGGGTATTTACGATAAAATCGATCCCGCCGTTTTTTACAAGGTCAACAATGTTCGGTCTCCCTTCACTCACCTTGAAAATCTTATCGCAGGGGATCCCGTGTCCGTTATAAAACTCGGCAGTCCCTTCTGTGGCGACCAGCTTGAAGCCGTTCTTATGGAGGCTCTTAACCTCGGGAAGAAGCTCGTCTTTCGACCGGCGGTTGATGCTCAAAAAAACCGTTCCCTTGACCGGAAGCCGGTCCCCTGCGGCCAGGGTCGCCTTGTAAAAAGATTCACCGAAAGACATGGAAATCCCCATGACCTCCCCGGTCGATTTCATCTCAGGCGAAAGGAGGGTATCGACCCCCGGAAATTTATTGAACGGGAGGACAGCCTCCTTCACGCTGATATAGGGAAATTTTTTCATGCGCGTGAGCCCCAGGTCTACGAGTTTTTTTCCTAACATGACTTTTACAGCGGCCTTCGCGAGGGGGACCCCGATTGTTTTGGATACGAAGGGTACCGTTCGGGACGCACGGGGATTGACCTCGATAACAAAAAGTTTTCCGCCTTTAATCGCGAATTGGATATTAATGAGGCCGAGCACATCCAGCTCCATCGCAAGTGCGGCCGTCGCCTCGCTGATGGTCCTGATCATATCATCTTCAATCGATATAGGGGGTATGATACACGCCGAATCCCCGGAATGTATCCCCGCCTCTTCCACGTGTTCCATGATTGCCCCGATGAACACGGTCGTCCCGTCGCATATCGCGTCAACATCGATTTCAATAGCGTCCTCAATAAAATCGTCCACAAGCACCGGGTGCTCGGGGGTCAATTCCACTGCTGTCTTGATGTATTCTCTCAGGCCCTGTTCATCGTATATGATCGCCATTGCCCGTCCCCCGAGAACATATGAAGGGCGGACAAGTACGGGATAACCTATCGAGCCCGCGATCTTCACGGCCTCTTCCTCCGTGAAAGCGATGCCGTTCTCCGGCTGGAACAACCCGAGCTTTCGCACAACGCCCGCGAAACGCTCGCGGTCTTCGGCCCGGTCTATCGAGTCGGGCGATGTCCCGAGTATTTTTACCCCGTTTTCGGCAAGCGCGGTTGCCAGGCGCAGAGGGGTCTGCCCCCCGAACTGAACAATGACCCCATCGGGCTTTTCGCGGTCGTATATATGTAGGATGTCCTCCAGGGTAAGCGGTTCGAAATAAAGGCGGTCTGAGGTATCGTAGTCGGTCGACACGGTCTCGGGGTTCGAGTTCACCATGATCGATTCGATCCCCTCTTCCCGCAGGGCGAACGAGGCATGACAACAGCAGTAGTCGAATTCGATCCCCTGCCCTATCCGGTTCGGACCCCCGCCGAGGATCATGACCTTTTTGCGGTCAGACTTCCTGGATTCATCAGCGTCATCATACGCGGAATAATAATACGGGGTAAAGGCCTCGAATTCGCCACCGCAGGTATCAACGACACGGAAGCCGGGAATGATCTCATTCCGCTTCCTGAAGATACGGACATCGGTCTCCCTTTTTTTCATAAGTGCCGAATATTCACGCTGAAAAAGGGGCCCTTTGCTGTAGAGGGCATCGAGTCCGTCCCTACCCGTCATGTATGCGATCTGGCGGTCAGAATAACCGAGTTTTTTCATGCTCCGCACGTTCGCCGGGGTGAGTCCGGCAGAGCTGTATGAATCAATAAATTTTTTCTCCGCAACAACGAGCTCTGCGATCTGCGCAAGGAACCACGGGTCGACCTTCGTGAGATGGTGAATGCGCTCCACTGTCCAGCCGATGTCAAAAGCGTATTTAATGTAAAAAATCCGGTCTTCGTTGGGATTGATGAGCTTGTTTTCGATGGTATCGCGCCGTGTGCGTTCGTCAAGAGAGGCGAGCATTGCATCGATTTTCTGGTTGCCGTCCGACCCGATCCCGAAACGGTCGCGTTCGAGGGAACGAAGCGCCTTCTGCAGCGACTCCTTGAAAGTCCTGCCGATCGACATCGCCTCTCCAACAGATTTCATCTGTACCCCGAGGGTCGTATTCGCTCCCGGAAATTTTTCGAATGCCCAGCGTGGGGCCTTGATCACCACGTAATCGATCGTGGGCTCGAAGGAAGCCGGGGTCTCGCGGGTGATGTCGTTCCGTATCTCGTCAAGGGTGAGCCCGATCGCGAGTTTCGCTGCGATCTTCGCGATTGGGAAACCGGTGGCCTTTGACGCGAGCGCGGAGCTGCGGCTTACACGCGGATTCATCTCGATAACAGTCACGCGCCCGTCAGCCGGGTTTACGGCAAACTGAATGTTCGATCCCCCGGTATCGACGCCGATCTCCCGGATAATCATGATCGAGTAATCCCTCAGCTGCTGGTATTCTTTATCGGTAAGTGTCTGCTGGGGTGCAACGGTGATCGAGTCGCCGGTGTGGACCCCCATGGCATCAAAATTTTCAATTGAGCAGATAATCACGACATTGTCATTCTTGTCGCGCATGACCTCGAGTTCAAATTCCTTCCACCCGATAACGGACTCTTCAAGGAGGACCTGCTTAATCGGGGATTCGTCGATCCCCTTGCGGACCAGATCGATAAAATCCTGTCTATTATAAACGATGTTTCCGCCGGTCCCGCCCAGGGTAAACGCAGGCCGAATAATCAGGGGGAGCTTGATCCGCTCAAGGACCGCAAGGGCCTCATCCTCTGTGGATGCAAGTCCCGACTCAGGTACATTCAGGCCGATCTTGATCATTGCTTTTTTGAACAGATCCCGATCCTCGGCCTTTTCTATGGATTCAATATTGGCCCCTATAAGCTCAACCCCGTACTTTTTTAAGACCCCCATTTTATGCAGATCCAGGGTCACGTTCAACGCGGTCTGCCCCCCCACCGTGGGGAGGATGGCATCGGGCTTTTCGATCCTGATTATTTTCTCAACAATCTCCGGGGTGATCGGTTCGATGTAGGTCCGGTTTGCAAGTTCAGGATCGGTCATAATCGTCGCGGGGTTCGAGTTGATAAGGACCACTTCGTATCCCTCTTCCCGGAGGGATTTACAGGCCTGGGAACCGGAGTAATCGAACTCGCATGCCTGCCCTATTACAATCGGCCCGGAGCCGATTATGAGAATCTTTTTTATATCAGTTCTTTTTGGCATTATTTCCTCATTATTTATTACTATTCAACCATGGAAAGAATAAAACATTAATGAAATTATTATTTGTCAATTAAAATAAAAGAAGGTTGTGTAAAATAATAGGCAATAGCTCATTTTTTACGGATACCTTTCCATGTCATTCCCGCGTAGGCGGGAATCCTTAATTCGCGTCTAGCGAGAAGGATCCCCGCTGTAGTTTATACTCGCGCAGGCGGGTACGGGGATGACATATTGTTGCTGAAATAATGATTGCCCGCGAAAAATGGGTAAATACAAAATTACCGAAATCATTAAGTAACACCTGAATTTATTAACATTTCTAATTGACGTATAACCCGGTATGCCCTTCTATTGCCATAAACCCAATCAAAGGAGATAGCCGTGAATACAGCACAATTGATCATCGATAATAGATCCTATGAATTACCGATAATTAAAGGGACAGAGAATGAAAAAGCGATAGATATTTCCAATCTTCGCAATGCTTCCGGGTATATCACTCTTGATGTGGGATACCAGAACACCGGATCATGCACCAGCGCTATCACCTACATAGACGGCGAAAAGGGGATACTCCGATACCGCGGCATTCCCATTGAGGACCTTGCCGAAAATGCCACATTCACGGAAACAGCCCATCTCCTTATTTACGGCCGGCTCCCCAATGAGACGGACCGGAAAATTTTCTCAAAACTATTAACTGAAAATTCAATGATCCATGAGGAGATGCTCAGGTTTTTCGACGGTTTTCCGGTAACGGCGCACCCCATGGCCATCCTGAGCACTATGGTGAACGCCCTTGCCGTATATTACCCGTATTTCATTTCCGATGAATCGGAGACCTTCTCTTTCGACCTTATGGCAGCGCGGCTGATCTCGAAAATACGGACAATCGCGGCATATTCATATAAGCATTCAATCGGGGAGCCGTTTGTGTACCCGCGGCACGACCTTCGCTATTGCGCAAATTTTCTTCATATGATGTTCAACAGCCCTGTAAAACCCTACGATATCGACCCTCTTATCGATAAAGTTTTAAACACCCTCCTCATCCTGCATGCGGACCATGAGCAGAACTGCAGCACATCGACCGTGCGCCTTGTCGGGAGCAGCATGGTGAACCTGTATTCATCGATATGCGCCGGCATATGCGCGCTCTGGGGCCCCCTGCACGGCGGCGCCACACAGCACGTGATAGAAATGCTTGAGGATATTAAGGCGCAGGGCCTGACTGTACAGCATTGCGTGGAAAAGGCAAAGGACAAAACAAACCCGTTCCGCCTCTTCGGGTTCGGGCACAGGGTATATAAAACCCATGACCCGCGCGCGCGCATTCTGAAAAAAATGTGCGACGAACTTTTAAACAAATACGGGACCAACGATCCCCTGATCGGCATGGCTGTCGAGCTCGAACAGATAGCCCTTAAAGACGACTATTTCATCGAACGCAAATTGTATCCGAATGTCGATTTCTATAGCGGCATCCTCTACCGATTCATCGGCATCCCGACAGACATGTACACGGTCATGTTCGCCATCGGAAGGCTCCCGGGGTGGATCGCGCAGTGGAAAGAGATGCACGAAACAAAGCCGTTTAAAATCGGACGGCCGCGGCAGATATACACCGGGGACACAGGAAAGGCATATATATCTCCAGAGAAAAGGGGCTGAGATGCGCTTATATGCAATACTTGCCTGAGCCCCCTTTTCAATGACAACAACCCATTCCAGGTCATTCACGGGGAATCCATTTTGATTTCCCCCAGACCTGCATCTGAATTACTTAATAAGTAACACCTCTGGATTCCCGCCTGCGCGGGAATGACATGAAATGATTAAATCATTCGTTAAATGCTATAACTCACACTGATTTATCCCTTCAGATACGAATGCGTCATCATTACCATCTCAACCGTGGTCTCCCAGTCGACACATTTGTCGGTCACTGAGACGCCGTATTCCAATGTGCCCACATCCGCAGGGATGGATTGATTCCCTGATTTCAGATAACTTTCTATCATCACCCCGATAATATCTTCATTGCCGTCGATCCGCTGGCGCAGCACATCCTTGAGGACGAGGGGTTGTTTCGTATGGTCTTTGAAAGAGTTCCCGTGACTGCAGTCGATGAGAAGTTTAGTCCGAAGCTTTTGTTTCGCCAGTTGTGAAATGACCCACTCTACGCTCACCCTGTCGAAATTCGGACGGTCCTCATTCCCCCGCAGGACCATATGCACATATTTGTTCCCTTTTGTCTTGACGATTGCCGCTTGTCCTTCCTCACTGATCCCGATAAATGAATGCTGGTGCGAAGCGGCAGTCATGGCTGACATCGCCGCCTGAATGCTCCCGATAATCGGGTTCTTGAAACCGACCGGCATGGAGCTCCCGCTCGCGATTTCCCTGTGCGTCTGCGATTCCACAGTCCTGGCGCCGATTGCCGACCACGATATCAGGTCCGCCAAGTACTGCGGGGTAAAAGGATCGAGGAGCTCAGTCCCCGTGGGGAGTCCGAGGGCATTGATGTCGAGTAAAAGCTTGCGGGCGATGTAAAGTCCCTCATCGATATTATGAGATCCGTCCATCGACGGATCATTGATCATCCCCTTCCATCCCAGGGTGCTCCGCGGCTTTTCGAAATAATTCCGTATAACAACGTATTGCGTCGATTCCACTTTTTTTGCAAGATCAGTCAGTTTTCGGGCATATTCCAGGGTCTCATCGGGATTGTGCACCGAACACGGCCCTATGAACATTAAAAATCTTTTATCCTTGCCGTCAAGGATGTCCTTGATGACCTGCCGCGAATGTGTTACATGGCTGCTTATTTCATCTGTTATTTTTAAAATCGAACGCAAATAGCTCGGCGTCCGTAAGGGGAGTATTGCTTCTACATTTAAATTTCCTGTCTGCTGCATATTATTTTTCCTTTATTACTTCATATCATTCTGTCATTCCCATATCACTCTGTCATTCCCATATCATTCTGTCATTCCCATATCATTCTGTCATTCCCATATCATTCTGTCATTCCCATATCACTCTGTCATTCCCATATCACTCTGTCATTCCCGCGAAGGCGGGAATCCTTAATTATTCACAGTAAAGTCAATGCATCTCGATGACAGAAGGATCCCCGTCTGCACGGGATGACATACAATCAAAACGCGGTCAGCGCTGCGCGTATAAAACTCGTGATAGGGGCCTGCTCACGTGCGTCTTCGACGGTCTCTCTGAGGTCCTTCACCAGCTTGTCGGTCTCATCATGCACGCTGCTTGTGTTGATCAGCTTGCCGACGGTCCCCTGACCCGAATTGATCTTATCGGTGATCTGGCGGATATTCTGAAACGCGACATTGATATTTTCACGGTTCTCGCGAATTACTTCGGATATAGCGCCGAATGGATCATCCAATTCCCCATGGAGATTGGCGCGGATCCCGAGTACCGGAATCTCCATCCCCTGGTTATCTGTCGGGCTCCCCGGATTAATGGAAATATGCGCCCCGCCCAATGCGGCATCCTTGCGGATTAAAATGCTGTAATTCTCATGCATAATGAAACGCCTGTACATAATCATTCGAACAAGCACATCATAATCCTGTAGATCTATTGATGCGACCATCCCAGCTGAAACCCCGTTCACCCTCACATCATCCGATATTTTCAGCCCCTGGACGTTATCGAAAACAACCGAAATCGTATAATCCGCCTCCGGGTGGTACTTCTTTTTGACCATAAATATTGTGTAATAACTAAGAAAAGCCATGGCAATGACAAACACGACACCGACCATTATTTCCTGTAAATATCTTATATTCACATCTCCTCCGTTAACGGGATATATTAATCGGCCCGTGCAGGGCCCCCGTAATGAATTGTCTGACAACAGGGTCCTCTGTGTTCCTGATCTGTTCGGGGACATCGCACTGGACAATGACACCGTTGTACAAAAATGCGATCCGGTCGCCTATCTCGTATGCGCTGTGCATGTCATGGGTCACAATCACGGAAGTGACGCCTAACTCACCGTGCATAGTCTTGATAAGATTGTTTATCACCCGGGACATCACCGGATCGAGCCCTGACGTAGGCTCGTCATACAATATGATATCAGGCTTCCTCACCAGTACGCGCGCCAGACAGACCCTTTTCTTCATCCCGCCGCTGATCTCCGACGGCATTTTGCCGCCTGCATCGGAGAGCTGCATGAGATCAAGTTTTTCATCGACCATTCCCCTTATTTCGTCCATGGAGTATTCCTTTCGTTCCATCAGCGGGAGCGCGACGTTGTCCCATACCGAAAGCCAATTGATGAGCGCCCCTGACTGGAATACGACCCCCATCTTCCTCCTCAATGTAGCCCGTACAGAAGAAACCGCGCCATTCATCTGCTCGCCGTCAATCAGTACCCGGCCGCTGTCGGGATCGAGCAGGCCGGCGATATGCTTGAGTGTCACGGTTTTCCCCGTTCCTGAAAGACCGATGATTACAAAGCTCTCGCCCGTATTCACCGTGAGTGAAACATCATCGAGGACCGTAAAACTGCCAAACGATTTACTGACATTGCGAAGTTCTATCATAATCCTTCTCTAAAAAATATTTCAGTGATAAAATACCCTACAATCAGGATGATCAGGAAAGATGCCACCACCGAATTCCGCGTTGCCCTCCCCACTCCCATGGCGCCGTCCGCGGCCTTGAGCCCATGGGAACAGCTGATGCTCGCAATGCAAATGCCGAATACAACCGACTTCAGCAGCCCCACATATACCGCTTTCAAATGAAGGGACTGAAGCACATGCGCGTAATACACCTCAAAGGGAAGATGCAGGTGCGAATAAGCGACAACCCCCCCGCCAAAGACTCCGAGAATAATAACATAAATCGTGGCGATAGGCATCGCGAAAATCATTGCAACGACCCTCGGCATAACAAGAAACTTTATCGGGTTTATCGACATCACCTCAAGGGCATCGATCTCCTCCGAGACCTTCATTGTGCCGAGCTCCGCGGCCATGGTTGATCCGACTGAAGCGATAAGTATGATCGCAGCTGTAAATGGCCCCATCTCCCGGGTAAGAGACGCGATTATGATATTGCCGATCTGCGATTCCATCCGGTATGTTGCGAGGACAAGACCTGTCTGAAGGGACAAGATCATGCCTGTAAAAACAGCCACAATCGAGATAACCATAAAGGTCCTTACTGAAGCATTGTACAGCTGCCTGAGTATCTCCCCCCTTTTGCTGAACGCGTTCTTCATATAAAAACATACTTCTAAAAACATCAGTATCGAAGCACCAAAAAAAAGTATCTGGTCGATCAACCGGCGGCCGATATTGGCAAAAATATCCAAAATTTTATTCAGCATCCTGCCTCTCTCCACTCCTAAAACATCGGGTTCGAAATCTGTATCAAATTCGGATACTCCCCGTTTCTGGCATAACACGAAAAATGTTCCTCAGGGACCCCCCGGTTGTAGTCAATCTTGACGTCATCCAGCCCCGCAAACACTTCCGGATCTGCGTCCCCCAGGCGGATGGGGACCCAAAAAAAATTAAGATAGCGCCCCTTTTTCGTATGTTTATATCCAAACATATACAACAGAAAATGCAGTTCAGTCAACCGATTTTCTCGTTTTTCAATGGAGATAACGAATGGAATCTGCACTTTTATGAATGAATCGCCCCACGCCTGATAATAAAGCCGAAAAAACAACCCCAGGCGCTTCTCCCCGGTCCGGAAACGATGAAATTCCACAATGGTCCAGAACGGCTGATACATCTTCTCGTATCCGTCCGGGTCACGGAAAGGAAGAAGTGATAAAAAATTAAAAGAAAATTGATTCATATCATTATATCCGGCATGAAACAGGGGCCACATCTTGAAATATCGCCACTTTCTGCCGTAATATTCATCGGCTTCACGGTAATCCCTTTTGAAATACCAAAAAATAAAACTCACAATAAAATAATCGCTCGTAAGACTGTCCGAAACCCTTTTTAATCTGAAGTACAGGGGCGTCACAAAAATTGTTTTACTCCGGTTCTGCCTGGAATATCCGTAAAACGGGAAAAAAATCCGCTTCACGATTTTGGGTTCCCTGCAGTCCTGCACCTGAACAAAAGGCCAGGGGAGGTTAAAGCTCCGGTCTCCAATGCGTTTATTATACCCCCATGAAAAAAAAGGCCAAATGACCGTGACCGCCCCGACATCCCCCGACCTGCTCGACTTCCAGCCGAATAGAGGAAAAAAAAGAAACGTGCGGTGCTCGTCATTTCTGTAATAGTACCGCTGATAATTAAAAAGAAGCAGGACATTATATTTGTCATACCAGCCGTCTTTATGGAGATGAGCATAAAAGGGAAGCATGCGAAACTCCTTCCTTGCGGGCCCCTCCCCCCAGTATATAAACGGCCACAATATCGCATTTCCGATAAATCCTTTATGTTCGTATCTGGAATACAGCGGAATGAGAGACGCAACTATATAGACGAGGGTCTGCCAGGAAATAATTGCGGGGGGGGGAAGAAAAACAAAAAGAAGCAAACCGGGGAACACATACGCTGAAATTTTTTCAACACCGAATTTCCCCTTGAGCGTACCGCCAAATGGCCACAGGAGCAAGTAGGCATCCTTTTTATCCGGCGAGTTACCGAAGAACAGGAGGGGAAAGATGCCGATATCGAAATCCTTACTATTATCAGAGCTGTGAGTATAGCTTGAAGCGCTCATAAACCCGAACAGACTGTACCACACCTCCTTTGTGTCATTCCGGTATCGCCAGAAAATAACGGGCATGAGGGATGCATCGAAGATCCCCTTTTTATCTTTATGCGCCATATAAAACGGGCGATACACATCGGCATTATAGCGGGGCTGGATATCTTTTTCATAGAAAAGCCAGAACCAGTCATACTGTGGTTTAATTTCAGCGTACAATGGAACAGCAGAAAAAAGGTGGAAAAAAAACGCCATTCCGGCTATCATGAATATACCGGTTCCAGTGGGTTGATAGATATTTTTAAAATGTTGGATAAATCGTTTCATTAACCTTACGGTCTGGCCGAAATCATATACCGTTGATGTTGTTTACGGTATATGATATCCTACCATGCCAGTAAGATCAATGCAAACAAATTTTATAGAGAATGCCTAAAATCAACGCCGGATATTTTCCAGGAACCTGGATAATTTCAAACGATCATCCGATGATATTATTTCGAATTTCACTCCGCCCTTGTATACGTGTTTCCCGTTTTCAACGATAAGTTTATGCCACATTTTTTTGACACCGATCATCATGACTTCATTTCCCAAAAATATCTTCATGTAAAAAGCACTGAGACCTTCAATATGACCGGCTTTTTCCCGGGTTATATCTTCAATTATCATACCCATCCCATGCAGGTTGATGTCCATTGCCTTTCCGCGTATATGTTCAATCTTATCAATTTCGAAACGGACATCTTCAATGAGAAATTCTGCCCCATCAGGATCAGGCAAATTGAACCTGGTAACATTACGTAATTCCATACATTCCCCCCCGAGAATCTGCTTTTAATTTAAAAATGTATCCAACCCCGGTAATCTTTTACCAGGCTGCACTAAAAAAAACCGCATCAATATTTACCTACATTGATTCATTGATAAACTTAATCCGGACACATCAAACATCCCCCAGTTTAACATATCCAGGAATATTATTTCACAAGCTGGAAGTAGAAATATAAATATAATGTATACTAGACAAGGGGCTAAGTCGAATTTTTTTGTAGTTTTTGGTATTTTTCCAACATAATTTTCAAAAAAAACATCATTTTAAAAAAAACCCCGAAATCCCCCGAAGGCTGAGATCTACCCACATCTCAGTTATGAAGCCCCTGCCACCACCCCCCGAAGGGGGCTTGTCAGATACAAT
>JBFZEZ010000318.1:0-12191 GCA_041306585.1 Spirochaetota bacterium
AATGTATTTACAAATTAATTATATGCGGGGTATTATAAATTAATGTAACAGGTCATTTTTAGTGAGTAGTTATTAACTTAGCAACAATATTAAAAAATAATCATGGCTGATCTAACAATAAAAAAAATCGCAGTTGCCGGCAGCGGCAAGATGGGGAGTGATATTTTCAACCTTCTTTTAGAATATCGATTCCAACTTGTGCTCCTATGTCAGAATGCCAAGGAGCGGGACAGGTCCCTGATGAATTTCAACCGCCAGCTCGTGCGTCTATCCCGTTATGGGGCAATCGACGACGCTGAGCGTGCGCGCAGGGAATCTGCAGTAGTGATCACGGAGGGCCTGGCCGGCCTTGCAAATTGCGATCTCATCATTGAAGCTATTTCGGAAGAGATCGAAACAAAAAAAAATTTTTTTGCCTGCCTGGATGAGGCGGTCAATGGGGACTGTATATTCGCAACCAATTCATCGTCAATTATACCCTCCCGGCTTTTTACGGGGAACAGGCGCGACGGGCGTTTCTTCGGGGTCCATTTTTTTTTCCCGGTGCGGCTTAAACATATAGTTGAATATATCATACCCGCTGGGGCGGATGAAGCAATTGAACGGCGGGTGCGGCAATTTCTTGATGAGATCGGGAGGGTTGTGTTAGAACTCCCCGAAAGCAGCGCATTTATTCTGAACAGGACCGTACTCGACCTCCAGGCACAGGCCAGCCTGATTGCAGCAGAAGGGGGGGTGGGTTTCAGGGAGATCGATCGCATCGTACGCGGGCGTCTCTTTCCGATCGGCGTGTTTGAATTTATGGACCATGTGGGAATCGATATTATGCTTGGCGCTGTGTTGGAATATACCGTCGGGACTGCTGATGCCGATTTTTATGCCCCGCTAATCGGAATGCTCGGCAGACTCGCGGCACAGGGGAGGAATGGCGTAAAAAGCGGCGCCGGTTTTTATGATTATCCATCCCGTTTGGGGGGGGATGCGCACGTGTCCCAGCTCGACGACCAAACGGTCAGCGGCGTGATTGACCTGCTGAACGCTGTTTACATAAACTCCGCATATAAAGTGCTTGAAAAAAAAGTCTGCACCGGCAAGATGCTGGACATGGCCCTGAAAGAATACCTCGATACCGACATAGGTCCGGTGGCCATGTCGCTTGAAACAGGCACGCAACCGGTCCGTTCCATCCTGGAACGGCTGCATGCCGCAACCGGGTACGAGGCGTACAGGCCGTCATCACTCCTCGTGTGACTGCAGACGGGAGTTAATGGGGAACCATGGAAAAAAAAAGAATCCTTCTTGTAAATACCAACAGCGAAAAAAACCCCTATCCGGTCCCCCCCCTGGGTATATGCCTGGTAGCCGCATCCCTGGAAGGCGAATATGATGTCAGGGTATACGATGGCATGTTCGATGAAGGGGCGCATTTCATCGAATGTGTCACTACATATCGCCCTCATTATGTCGGCATCGGGATCAGGAACATCGACGACATGAACCCCGACAATCCGACCCAGTACATTGGCGGCATTCGGGAACGGTATGTACAACCCCTGCGTGTTTATAGCGACGCCCAGCTCATACTCGGCGGGAGCGGTTTCAGTATTTTTTCGAAGGCCCTTATTGATTTTTTCGGAGCAGATTACGGGGTCGTGGGTGAAGGGGAAGGGGCCTTCATCGCATTGCTCCGTGCCATTGACAGTGGCGAAGACCCGTCCGGAATCCAGCGTGTTATAACGAGCCGTGGTGATAAGCCGATTAATGGGAGTTATTATGCTTTCTCCACCCTCCCGCGGGCGCGCATTCATCAGAAGATCGACTTCAATCCCTACAGGGAGCGCGGATCATATCCAATTCAAACAAAACGCGGGTGCGCACACGCATGCGTGTATTGCACATATACCTGCATCGAAGGGCCGCGCTATCGAACGCGGGGCGCCGCGGAAGTCGTTGATGAAATTGAGGAAGCCCAGGCAGCGCTGGGCCCGGTCACATTTGAATTTGTGGATTCGACGTTTAACGATCCCCCCGGGCATGCTGAAGCGATTTGCAAAGAAATAATCAGACGGGGTCTCCGGGTCCGTCTGCGTACCATGGGAATCAACCCGGCCCATGTTACCCCTCAACTTCTTGAGGATATGTCTGCCGCAGGTTTTGCCCAGATCGACTGCACACCGGACACGGCTTCCGTGCGGATGCTTGTCAGCTTTCAGAAAAATTTTTCGATGGGTGAGCTTGAAAGGACCGCGAAGCTCATCCGTGAATTCGATATGCCGACCATGTGGTTTTTTCTGTTCGGAGGGCCTGGTGAAAATGCCGCTACTGTCCGTGAAACCTTCGACTTCATCGACCGCCATGTCGGCGCCCTTGATATGGCCCACATAACAGCAGGACTGCGCGTGTATCCGGGGACGCCCCTCCATGCAATTGCAATCCGCGAAAAGGTTGCCGTTGAAGGAGATCCCCTGATCGCCCCGCTGTTTTATTTCAGCAGGGAACTCCCGCGCGAAGAACTCAATGGCATATTAAATGAAGAGACCCGGAAGCGGCCGAATTGTGTTCCATCCACCGAGTCCAGGCCCGCCCCGGAGATGATGCGCGATGCGATGAAACTCAGGGGAGAACAGAATCTTACCGAGCCGATGTTCCGCTCCCTCCTGCGGGTGCGTTATAGGAATATGGGGAAATCACCTTTTTAATTCTCCCCGTGGGACGATTTAATCAGTCAGTTCTAAACGTGCGGCCCCTGTAACAGGGACTTTTAACTGGATCGTTCCCCCTGCGAATTCAGGGTTGACTGAATATACTTTTGTACGATATCCAGTCAGGTTTACTGTGCCGACCGGCATATCATTCAGCCATTCACTGGTATCCGAAAATTTTTTCGAAAAATTGTCAGTGATTTCGAAGAAGGTGCTATTCGCTCCTCCGGCCGTTGAAAAATTCAATACGATAGTAGTACCCTCCTCACAATTATCCCATGTAATGTCGAAAGGGGTACCCCTCACAACCGGTGAACTTATTGGGAGTATGTTCAATTTAGCGGGTTCCGATACTATGTCGCTATAGGTATTGCCTGATTTATTTAATGAAAATATATATGCAGGGGCTTTTGTAATAGTTGCCTTGTAAACACCGTCCCCTTCCTCTTTCGTAACTATATCATTAACTTTAATGTAATCATCATCGGAAAGATATATAGTATCCCCCGTTGCTGTATTTGCTTTAAGCGCTACATTAATGATTGCAGAATTCCCTGTTGTATCGATGTGGTAGATGACATATAAATGTCGCATGATGACCTGATCAGACGAGTATGAAGAACATGACACAAGCAGTGCTGCCATACATGCACTACAGATGATTATGACATGAATTTTTTTTCTGAAAAAAGATTTTGTTGGATAATTCATAGAAGATTTCTCCTTATTTTAGGTAGATTTCACGGAATTTTTTAATGTACAGCGGTCAAGGTAATTATCACAGTCCTTACCTGAAAAATATCCGATGCCGGCATTGGATAGTAACCCGATGGAGAATTGGAACGCATCTGCACTGCGGGAAGATGCGATGAGAAGTGCTATCGTTATAATTGCTGAAGCAATTGCTCTATATTTTTTCATGTTTATATCTCCTATCAAACTCAAATAATTATTTGAATGAGGAGTACCGGTACGTTACTTTTTAGTGCTAGTTTTTGTCAATTATTTTATACGATACATTGTCGTGAGAACGGGTGAGGATTCACTGAGATCAAAGGCCACATACGTAAAATTTAACTCATAGGCTGAACAAGAGGAGGCGCCCGTGTCGGGGAAGCGCACAGCCATCGAAATAATAACCTCGGTTCCCATACCGAGCCCTTCAGAATTCAATCCGGTGATGACGCCGATGAATCCCGGTGCAGCAGAATTCACGAATGCATAACCGTTGTCCGGCTTGTATTCAATATGTCTAAGGGTCAGAGCCTCATAAAAAGGCATCGGCGCCATGGGGATGGAGTTCGTAAATGAGCCCCGTCTTGCGCTCACCGACAAGGAGCTTTAAAATGTAGAGGTTTCGATTGAGGAAGAGGTATGTCTTTTATTGAATAGTAATGTGCTTGTTATAAAAATAGATATTGAGCAACTTTTAGTTTTTTTAGGTTTTGCAACTGAATCCTTCATTTATACAGATGTTGTATGAATATTGTTGATAAAAGTATGAAAAGCAGAAAAATTTTTTCAATTTTGTGATTTTTTATTGATTATTTTTGTACACTATTTTAGATGTTCCTATCGCTTGTTTGTAGTTTTTGTCTACACTTGGCTTATGATTCAGCAAATATATAGAGAAAAGCGATTTAGATAATTAAAATTCAAACAATGAACAGATAGGAGGCTTCCATGTACCTGATTAAAACGATCAAGAAAGCATGCTTCAAAATTTTTCTCATGACTTTATTACTTGCGCTCCCCTCGTGCTGGGAAAATAGCCGTATAACCGGGCCCACGGTGAACGGGGAATTCCCGGTCGGCCCGCCTTCTCGTGCGGTCACCAGCAACGTCTTGACGAAAACCCTTATCGGGTTAGTGTCAATACCCGAAGGAACAGGCGTCGAGGGGGTCGCGATCTCCGTAGTCGGCACGAAAGAATCGTACGCTGCAATCACAGGCTCTGATGGAAAATTCATTATCGATAAAGTAAAACAGGATATATACACGATCACCGCTGCAAAGAGCGGCTATGTCTTTTTGCCGGAAAAACGCGTGCTCCACATCAAGGACGACGGGAGCGGCGAAAACCTCAATGTAGATTACTCAGCCATCAAGAACGGGGTTTCCGCCCCTCCCGCGGTAAACCTGCCGTCCGGCTATGATCCTGCCACCCTTGTCATGGAAGTGGCGCCGGTGACCCTGCCCGGAAATATCAACTACCATGCGATGCCCATCGGTTACGCCTACGATGTGACCCTCGCCGGGCAGGACCACGTTGATTTCGGCAGTTCCACTGCCGCTCTCAGCTTCACCTATGACAAGCAGAAACTAGGGGAGCAAGGGCTCCTCGAGGAGTTCATGGTGTATTACCTGGATGAAACAACCGGTATCTGGGAGCAGGTGGACAGGATAGAAACAAACACAGCGACGGGCACGGTGACCGCCTACACGAGCCATTTCTCGATGTTTGTGCTCACGGCAATGCCGGCCCCTACCGGCACTGTTACTGCCCCCCCTTCCTGCATCGAGAGCGATTTCCCCTCCGGCATAGGCGGGAGCGCCGGGGCCGTTTTCACCATACTCGATGAAAATTTTAAGTATTATAAGGACCGCGATTATTTCATCAAGCCGGTCTCCCAGTCGCCATACAACGCGAGCACCTTTGCCGCCTACGGTTTCGAGCAGGCGGTCGGCATTTCCACGTGCAACGGCGGAAGCGACTGCGGCACGTACAACCAGCACAAGCTGTATGCCGGCGATGATTATATTGTCTTCACGGCCCATACTAATCTTGACGTCTACCTCATGTACGATACCAGAGGAGGCGCGAACCGCGATGACAATAGCCAGGACGCCCCGTGGATCGCGTTAAGCGGATTTGCTGATACCGGCCACTTTGTCGAAACTACCGACTCGGTCAAGTACTACAAGGTATATAAAAAGACTTATGCCCAGGGCGAGGCCGTTCACCTTCACGGCAACCGGAAAGGGGTGACTGACCCCGACATCCAGACCAACTACTGGGTCATTCTGAAAAAAAGCGGGGATACTTCAGTGGGCAATCCGTCGAGCCTCTGCATCGCGCAGCCCGATACCACCCCCCCGTCGCTCGTGACCAACCTTGTCGCCGTACCTGGCGCTGGTGTCGTGACCCTCACCTGGCAGAACCCAGATGATCCCGATTTCGCGGGTGTGATCATACGCAAGGGCACCATCTCTCCTCCAATGAATGTCGGCGATGGTATTGAGCCTACCGGCACCGTCGTGTCTCCGCAGTGTTTCAGGGACGAGAACGTTATCGCGGGGAACACCTATTATTACACGGTATTTTCGCTTGATAATAATAACAATTACCTCGCAGGGGCGTCGGTCAACGTGACCACTTCTGCGGACTCCGACGGCGACGGTCTGTCGGACGTGTACGAAACCGGTACGGGGACCAATCCATACAACGCCGATACCGACGGCGACGGCATAAGCGATGGCATCGAAATTTCACTAGGGACCAATCCCTTGAATGGCGACCTCACCGCGCCCTCGATCGACACGTTCTCGCTGACTAGCGGCACCCCGACCAACAACAGGAACATAACCTTCAGTATCTCGGGTAGCGACAACGTCGGCATCACCCACTGGATGGTGACCCAGATGGCAACGAAACCGCTCGCGAACAACACATCGTGGTCGGCAACAGCACCTGCAGGCTACGTCCTGCCCGACGCATTTGCCGCGTACACCCTGCATGCATGGGCGAAAGACGCGGCCGGGAACGTGAGCAACGCAGCGACCCTTTCCGTTGAGTATGTCGACAACATCGCCCCGGTGCTTTCAACCTTCATTCTCACGAGCCCGAATCCGTCGGTCAGTCACGATATAGCCTTCGATCTTGACGGTTCGGACAACATCGGCATCACCGCGTGGCTCATAACAGAAACCCCCGGCGTGCCGAACGTTGGCAACCCGGGCTGGTCCGGGACAAAACCGGGATCCCATACTCTGTCAGCAGGGTTCGGTACACGGACCGTGTACGCCTGGGCCAGGGACGCTGCGGGGAACATATCTGCAGAGAAGACCATCCAGGTGCAGCTGAAGGATCCCACTAAGTGGGCAATGACCTACGGTGGAACAGGGGATGAAATCGCCAGAAGTGTTGTCCAGACAAGCGATGGCGGTTATATTATCACCGGGAATACCAATTCAACCGATGGGGACGTTTCGGGCCAGCATGGCTCCTATGATGGCTGGGTCATTAAGACCGATGGAGTGGGAACCATAGCGTGGAAGCGTGCCTTCGGCGGAACGGGTGATGACAGCCTGAATTCCGTTCAGCAGACACCCGACGGAGGATATATCTTGGCAGGGCATACTGCTTCGTACAACGGTGACGTCTCCGGCAAACACGGATTATATGATATGTGGATCGTGAAACTGAATGCCTCGGGAACGATTGCCTGGCAGAAATGCCTCGGCGGGCCCGGCGACGACTTCGCTCAGAAAATTCGGCTGACCAGCGATGGAGGATATGTTGTTATAGGATATTCCGCGCAAGTCGGCGGTGATGTCACCAGCAATCAGGGAGAATGTGATTTCTGGGTAGTCAAACTGAACCAATCGGGTGCCATCTTATGGCAGAAATCCATGGGCGGATCCGCCAATGATATGGGCATGAGCATTGAGCAGACTTCCGAAGGCGGTTATATTGCGACGGGACAGAGCATGTCATCAAATGGTAATGTAACAGGGGCCCATGGCGGGTATGACTACTGGACGGTTAAACTTAATTCTTCCGGGTCTATTGAATGGCAAAAAGCCATAGGCGGAACCGGGGACGACCGGGCTCGCGGGGCGATCCAGACTGGCGATGGCGGGTACCTGATCACGGGATGGTCAAATTCCACCAACGGCGATATTGTTTCACCAAAGGGGAGCAATGACTGCTTCCTTGTGAAACTCGATACCGCGGGGAACATTCAGTGGCGAAAGAATTACGGCGGTTCCAATCCAGAAAATGCCATAAGCGTCCGCCAGATGCCTGATGGTGGATTCGTGGTTGCGGCATACGGCAATTCGACAAACGGCGATGTTTCCGGTTCCCATGGGACGTTTGAATTCTGGCTTTTCAAGATCGATGTCACGGGGACCCTAATCTGGCAGAAATGCTTCGGCGGTTCAAGTTCAGACCTGTCATCGGAAATTGCTCTTACGTCTGACGGGGGTTTGATCACGGTAGGGTCTTCGTCATCGAATAATGGTGATGTGTCTGGAAACCATGGCGGCAATGATTACTGGGTCGTCAAACTTGATGCCAATAATTTATTGTATTAAGGGAAGATCCTCTTGAAATAATGAGATAGTAGGTTTTTGTGTTTTACAAATGACCCCCGGTATATGCCGGGGGTCATTTGGTGCAGGGGGGTAATGAACTGCAAGTCCTTATTAATATTTATTCGTACTGCCATCTCTTTTTGTGCGGATGCGTTATATATACATTTAGGACGAGGTCGCTTCTCTCATAGGCGCACCGCAAAGCCATGGCCCCTCCCTGAGATATCCCGGTCAGATAGACCCGACTTTGATCGACATTGACCTGAAGTGGAAGTTCCTCTGCGATGCGGACGATAAAACCGACATCGTCTGTAACGATAATTGCCGGGAGCAAGCTCCGCTGCCGATGCAGACGACGTGAAGGTCATAAAAATCGCCGCCACTATCAGCATGATCGTCCCGACGCCCGGGACAATGAAACTGGAACGATTGTTTTTGTTTTGGTAATCTCTCATTTTTTTCTCCTTAATCAAGTCCCTATGACACCGCATTAAAGAGTGGGATTATTGCGCCGTTTTGTCGCATTACAAAATTATGGGCAGGAAACAGATTGGGCGCCTCGACCGGGGCCGGGGAAATTGAACCTGCGAAAATCGCTGGTATTAGGGTTTAGCAGCAGGGGTTATGCAGGGGTATATATCCTAAGCAATTTCAATGTTGTGTTCATAAAAAATGATAAATACTATTGATTTTTTTTTATTTTTCTTCCAATATTTTTTCCTAAGAATAATTTTTTTATTATACTGAATTAGAACATATTCATTGAAAGAATAATTAAGGGAAAGAATAATTAAGGCAGGTTTGTATGAAAACAAAAATTGTATTTTTTATATCTCTTGTTCTAATTTTTCCAAGTTGTGAACGTAATAATTTGTACGATTCCCTTTTAGAAGGTCATGATCGTACTGCTGATATAGAAATTGAATACAATCTCCGTGATACCGGACCCGCCGGAGGATTGATTTTCTATATCAACCCAAATGCAGATATTGATGGGTGGAAATACCTTGAAATCGCCCCCGCATCAACAGAATGGACGGGTGTGCAATGGGGAAGTAAAGGAACTTTTATTGATAATACGCAAACAGGTATTGGATCTGGCCCTTCTAATACTAATGCAATACTACCTTATGTCGGGCTGCTTAATGCAGCTTCGTTATGCGACAATTTAACAATTAATGTTAATGGGGTCGAGTTCAGTGACTGGTTCCTTCCATCTCAAGATGAACTATGGGACGCATGCTGGAATCTTGTTGGCAAACAATGGGTTAGTGGTGTTAGTAGTATTACAAATCCTGATGTTCCATCACCGCTCGGCGGTTTTAGCGGTAATTATTTGAGTTCTACCGAGTATGATGCTACTAATGCTACAGGATACAATCTATCGATTGGTTATTTGCAGTTATTCATGGGTAAAGATGGCGGATATAGCGTCAGGGCAATTCGCGCTTTTTAAGAGCAACTAGGCAGTATCCCCTCCAATGGGCACTCTCGCGCATATGACTGAATACTCCCGGCAGAGGATTAGCTGACCCCCAGCGCATTTCTCATAACCCAGAACAATCCCTTTAACCTTGTGTAACCTCGTGCCGATTGCCGGTATGACCTCGCTGCTTAACGGAAGTGACAACGTGGCGAAGGATTCGCGTATCCACAGGTATTCCCCGAACAAATTTGCAGCAGCCACAATTTTATTCTTTACCTGAATCCCTTTTCGCAATACGTTTGATTGAACGAAATGGATTTTTATGTTCCAATTAATCCAGGGGAAAATCGATTCCAGTACCGCACAACAATGAACGGAGGCCCGCATGAAGGATAAAGAAGCGCACATCGACTACAAAGAGCACCAGCTTGTTCTTTATGTGGAACGGGAAGACGGCACCTATGGCCCCATGCAGACGGGATCATACATATCCAAAAATTATATTGATGATTACTGGCTCAAACGTGAAAACCTTGAAAAGGAATACCGGGCCCGGGTGGAAAAGGGTGAAATAACCCCGATAGAATACTACATGGTGATCGAAGAGTTGTCGGTTTCTGAACTCGCTGCGCGGGTCAAACTCTCGTCCCGCGCGGTTAAAATGCATATGATCCCGAAACATTTTGCCAAAATGTCTATAGAGGTATTGAAGCGGTATGCGGACGTTTTTGATGTCCCCATCGTCAGCCTTCTTCAGGCAATAATTGTTTCAAAAAATGGCTTGAAAATATCACTGAAAAAAACAGATAATCCCCTGTTCGTTTTATTGAAGATCGATATACCGTGACCTGCTTTGTGAGGGTTGTTTCCCTTACTGTTTATACAATTTTACATATTGAGGTCGAAAATGCACGTTGATTCGTTCAATCATACTATGGCGGCCCACTGTGAATCCGGCACCGTGACCGCACTGCTTAACCATTCGGGATTTCCCATCAGCGAGCCCATGGTTTTCGGAATATCCAGCGGCATTTTTTTCGGATATTTCCAGACGAAGCAGTTTCCTTTTCCAACTTTTGTTGTGCGTAATAAGCCAGGTTCCATGAGAGAGCGAACGGCAAAGCTCCTCGGGGTAAAATACAAGACCATGAAGTTCAAAGACCCTGATGCCGGCATGCGCGAGCTCGACAGGCTTCTGGCTGAAAACAGGCCCGTTGCCTGCCAGACTGATTTTTTTTATATGGACTACCTCCCCAACCATGTGCGGGTCCATATCAATGTACATTTCGTTAATGTCGTCGGAAAAGAGGGGGATAACTATATAATAAGCGATTGTTATTCCCCGGAACTGGCCACGCTTTCCGCAGAGGCGCTTAAAAAGGGGAGATTCGCAGGGGGTTCGTTTTCTCCAAAGGGTTTTTTGTTTTATGTTGAGTCTGTTCCGCAAGAAATTGATATGGCGCACGCGATAAGGAAAGGTATAAAGAAAGCGGCCTTTTATATGCTGAAAATTCCCATTCCCTTCCTTGGTATAAAGGGGATTCGTCTTTTTGCAAAAAAGGTGGTTGACTGGCCGAGGCGTGCCCGCAATATCGAACACCTGTCCCATGAAATCATGAAAATCAATATTTTCCTTGAGGACCAGGGTACCGGCGGGGGTGGTTTTCGTTTCATGTACGCAACATTTCTCAGGGAAGCGTCAGAAATACTGAAAAGACCGGATCTGCTCGAAATGTCGGAACGAATCATGGGAATCGGGGACCGCTGGCGTGAAATTTCACTGTTTGCAGCACGGATCGGCAAACGGCGCGACCTGGGTGAAGACCGCCTGAGAGAGCTGGGGAACAAGATCAACAGCCGCGCGGACGAGGAAGAAGTATTTTTTAAAGATTTACTGAAATTGTCGAAGAGCCTGTAAAAAATAAATTTTATTCAAAACGGGGGAAACAATGAGCGCTGCCGAAATGTCTGATTTAAGGCTGGAGATAAAAAAACTGATAATCGAGACGCTTAACATAACCGATGTTGAACTTAATGATGTCGATGATGCAGCCCCTTTATTCGGGGAGGACAATGTCATGGGACTCGATTCCGTTGACGCGCTTGAGATCGTCATGGCCTTGCAGGAAAAGTACGGGGTGAGGATCGACGATAAAAACCAGTCCCGGTTTATACTCCGTTCAATCACGACGATTGCGGAATTCATTGCCGGTGAAAAAGCTAAATAAGGAGCGGTGCAGAAATAGTGGACGATTTTATGATAGACAATAACGACATCGCTCTTGATGCCGATTTTTTTGACAGCGATATTATCTCGATAGACCATGTATTGCCCGATACATTGTATATCATACCCATACGCTATCGGCCGATTTTTCCGGGGATTGTGACCCCCCTCATTATTTCCCAGGGGCGCTTTTCCGAGGTGATCGACAAGGTCTTGAACGAGTCGCGCGCTATCGGGCTGATCCTTATTAAAGACGACAATAAAGACGAGATAGATATTGCCGACCTGTACAATCACGGGACAGCGGCTAAAATACTTAAAAAGATCAATCTGCCTGATGGCGGGATCAACGTGCTTATCAACAGCATAAAGCGGTTCAGGGTGAAGAGCATTATTTCCAATGAACCGTATCTTATCGCGGAGGTTGAATACCTCGTTGATAAAAACTCGAATCGAAAAGATATTGAAATTAAAGCCCTCACGCGCGAGATCCTCACCCAGCTCAAAATGCTTTCTG
>JBFZEZ010000319.1:0-3337 GCA_041306585.1 Spirochaetota bacterium
AAAACCATGCGTATACGCTGAAAAAAAGAACCTGGAAAATGCTGTTGAAAGCGACAAGCCCTGCAGCGTATTCGGTGTCTCCCTTTGCAAGGTCGTTCCACACAATCACCATTGCGATGCAGCGGGCCAGACCGATGATGATAAGGCCGACCATGTATTCAGGGTATCCGCCGAGGAAGATGATAGCAAGAAAAAACATCAGTACCGGGCCAATGATCCAATTTTGGACGAGGGAGAGGAGAAGTACTTTCCAGTTTTTAAACACATCCCCGAGTTCTTCATATTTTACTTTGGCAAGGGGAGGGTACATCATTAAAATGAGCCCTAGTGCAATCGGGATATTCGTGGTCCCCGATTGAAAACTGTTCCAGAAGTCCGCCATTCCAGGGAAAAAATACCCTGAGAACACCCCGATTAACATTGCAATGAATATCCACAGGGTCAAAAATTTGTCGAGAAAGGATAAATTTTTCATAGTGTTGTCTGACATAATGCGCTCCATCGTTATTGTTTACTAATGACGTTATAATGGAAAGGGCCACTTATTTTATAAATACCCCTTCACCCCGTCCTGTATATATTTAATAAACAAATTTTCATTGTTAGTGTAATCCCAGATTTTTGGAAGATTTTTCCATCGGACCAGTTTTGAACCATTAAATTCTGATACAATGACTGATTTCGTTTCGAGTTTATAATCGGTTACGAAGTGCTTGTTTTCCGGCTTGTCGATATTAATTATTTTCAGGGCTATTTTCGAGCCTGCCATTTCTTTGATAAATCCAACGGAGATCGATTTCTTTGTGAGCCTTTCGATTTCCATACAGGTATGACAACGGAATTCCCCGTGAAAATAATAAACAACGATTTTTTTTTCGGCAGCAAGGGCCGGAGCGGCCGATGTTACCGGCAGATTCATGAATAAGAGCAGAGCAGACAAGAAAGAAACTGCAATACATGATGCAGATGATATCCGTATACGTTTCATTATGTTACCTCACATTTGAAATTATTAAATATATACCGCCTGCAATAACAAGCAATCCGCAGATTTTTTTTAAAATCACCGCTCCATTGGACGTCCCGTTCCAGTTGAGATACCGCTGCACCACTTCGGTGAACGTCCCCGCGAAAACAATGACCGAGCAGTGGCCGAGGGCGTAGGCGAGGATAAGTGAAACAGCGAAAACGAGCCTTTCGGCGGCCACACTGAAAACAACCCCCAGCATGGGCGCCATAAAGGCGAAGGTGCAGGGCCCGAGCGCAACCCCGAAGATGAGGCCCAGGATAAGCGCCGCGAAAAGTCCCTTCTTTTGAAAATTCGGATTGGCACCCTTTTCAAGGAAGGGGAGGGGTATCACCCCCAGAAGGTGCAGACCCACTACGAAAAAAATAATTGCGACAAAATAGTTCCCCCAATTGCCGATATCCCCCAACATGCGCCCCATGAGCCCGGTGATGAGTCCTATTACACCGATGGTGATCAATATCCCGGATGCGAAAAGCAGGGCGAGGGTGAAGGCCCTTCGTGTGGAGATGTTTCCCTGCTCATCGATAAACCCCACGATGAGAGGAATGCTCGCGAGGTGGCACGGTGAGAGGAGTATCGACAGTACCCCCCAGAGAAACGAGCCGGCAATCGCAATCCCCGGGGATGATGAAAGTGTCCCGGTGAGCCAGGTGAAAATTTCAAACAGCATTACCTGACCCCCTTCATGGCCAGGACCTTAATTAGCTCATCTTTTGGGAAAAAACCCATATGGCGATAATACTCATTCCCCTGACTGTCGAGAAAGACCTGCGTGGGGATGATGCGGATGCCGTATTTCATTGCATCAGCCTTCCCCTGGGGTGTCCATACATCATAGAATACAATTTTTACCTGCGCTCCGAATTGGGTTTCGACAGATTGCATGATCGGCTGCATCATCTTGCAGGGAATGCAGTTGACCGAACCGATTTCGATAAAGGTGACTTTATGTTCGGCTTGAATTATGTTTTTATTTGATAACGCATTTGCTGAGGGTTGACCGGCGTCAGCAGCTGATGCTATAGGATCACTATGCGGCTGCTTTGAATCGGAACAACCGAGAAGACTGCCGAAGAGTAGCAAAGGAGCATGACACGAACACCCGCCCTGAGAACGCAGGTGGGGCACAGCTAATGCAACTGTGATTGCTAAAAAACCGGGAATTATTATTTTTAATTTTTTTTTCATAAGTTGACCTTTTAACAATTATCTATCAATATATTATTTCAAATACGAACTGAGCACTTCCCGCCGCAAGAGCAACCGCCGGTGAGATTGCATGCAACCGTTTTCGCACCAGAAATTGAACTCCTTATTTAATAAATTATATTGAACAAATATCCCACAATCATAATGCCGACCCCGACGATACCAACGAATATAAAAATCAACGGGAGTTTAAGGACTTTTTTTAGAATGATCATTTCGGGGAGGGAAAGCCCGATTACCGACATCATAAATGCGAGTGTGGTCCCGAGTGAAGCCCCTTTTTCGAGAAGCGCCTGGACTACCGGAATGATTCCTGCCGCGTTTGAATACATCGGCACACCGATTAAAACTGCAAGGGGAATCGACCACCACGCGGATTTACCCATAATTGACGCCATGAAATTCTCAGGGACGTAGCCGTGTATGCCCGCACCGACCCCAATCCCGATAACAATATACACCCACACCTTGGATACGATATCGATGACAGCCGAATAACCGGCTTGAATCCTTTCAGAAAAGGTCGTTTTACGTTCCTCAATTTTTAATTGACCAACTTTTATCTCACACACCCAATCTTCTACATATCGCTCAACTTTCAGCTTGCCGATTATCCATCCCGAGCTTATAGCGATAAACAGCCCGGTGGATCCATAGAGCAGGGCCGTCTTCCAACCGAAAAGACCGAAGAGGAGGACCAGGGCGACTTCATTAATCATGGGGGCTGCGACCAGAAATGAAAAGGTTACACCCAGAGGAATACCGCTTTCCATAAAACCGAGGAAGAGCGGTATCGCGGAACAGGAACAGAACGGCGTCACGATGCCGAGTGTGCTCGCCATGATGTTCCCGACAAACAGTGGCTTACCCTCAAGGGCCTTGCGGGTTTTTTCAGGTGAAAAAAATGAACGGATAATTCCAACAATAAAAACGATAAATATCAGAAGCATGAGCACCTTGGGCACTTCAAACACGAAAAAAAAGATTGCTTCAGTCAGGCGGGAATTTCGATCTAAACCCAACAGTGAATACACGATGTAATTAACACCTCGTTCAAGAAAGATGTAAAGAACAACCATAATGGGGACGAGCAGGAGG
>JBFZEZ010000320.1:0-8920 GCA_041306585.1 Spirochaetota bacterium
TACTTGACCAGTATGCAATCCGGGTATCGTTTTATATCGTTATAATAAAATCCGAGGTCATTGAGGAGCTGACGCACGTCCGTTTCTTCACGGTACGGGACGCTTTCAGGAAGGCTTTCAATCAGGTGTCCCCGTGAAACCCCCCTTTCCTGCGCACTGGCGTATACCTGCATGACTTTCTTTTTATATAATTTTAATTCTGATGGAAGAAAAAGGCCGAGCTTCATCCAGAAAAGAAAAGCAGGTATTATACCCGAACCGGTCCATTCAACGATTTTTGCGGCGCCCTTCCATGGATGCTTTTCCGCAATATCACTGATTTCAAAAAGGCGCCTTATTTTATATTCATTTTCCGGTGTCAGCACGCCCATCTTTTTGTTGATTTTTTCAATTTTTGGATCATTCTGGTAGAAAGCGATGAACAGGTTCCCAAACGGCATTAGCACGCGGAGTGATTCGTTTATAATTTGAAATATATCGCTTTTATCTGTGATATAGTCGACTACCCCTGAAGATATGATTATTGTTGTATATGTATTATTGGGAAAAGGGAGGGACTTAGCATTCGCGTGTATGAGATTGACCGATCTTTTTTCACGCGCCATCGCGATCATTGATTCATCGAGATCAACGCCATCCACTGCATATCCCTTTTTTTTCAGATACTCGACTATAAGACCGAGCCCTGCCCCGATTACAAGGACCGGGCTGGCTATATCGTTCATAATTGCATCTGCGACGTGTGTGCTGAAATGCTGGTTTTCCATCTGGTCCCAGAAGGGGGCCCAGGTGCCCCACCAGCTGAGTTGTTGTGTCAAAGTATTCTCCTTGGTTAAAGAGGAAGATAGTGGGTTAAATGATAGTGTTACTCGATTATCAGTCAAATAGTTTTTTATGATGTGAGGCGGGATATTTACGGGAGCATATTACATTTCGGGGTATAACGATACATTTTTCACTTGCGAAAAAACAACGAGCTTGATAACCGATAGCAAGGCTGGAAAAATCAATTTCCGGCCGATTAAATGAATACCCGATATTTACTAGCTGCTATTGATACACCACTAAATCATCAACTGAATGATAGTTCTTCGCACCACCAGTAGCGCCAGAGAACATCATAAATCCACCCTTAAATGAAAAGCCGGGAATACTATGATTTATAATTTCCCAGCCATCAAATAAGACTCTAACATTACTGCCTTGTATTTCAATAGATATAGTATGCCATACATTATCTTCAATACTAAGAGATTTGTATAACCAATGAAATCCCGGATCGCCATTTCTAGTTATTGCAATATGGTTTTCTTGACCCATCTGAATACCATATTTATCATATTCAAAAGAATTCCACCAAGTATCAAATTCAATATGGAAACTCTCCACTTCGTAATGTATTGCACAATCTCCACCCACTACTCCATATCCTATACATCCACCCCAGTTTACATTGTTGACATAATCAACGAAATCACTCCCTGTAGGGGAATTTGCAACGGTGAATGCAAAACCATCAGCGCCAGCTGGGTTTTTATCAGGTCCTGTTCTAATAGAAAAGTCCAATCTTATATTACCAGGGCTTAAGCGAAATGTATCATTATACATCACACCCTTTTTATAATTAGCATAGCCGGTTAATTCTGCATACGTGTTCGAACCATCTACAACATATGCAGTATCATACAGCAGCGTCCATTGATCTATTACAATTATGACGGGTGGGACCGGAGGAATGCCAGGGATGTAATTACTATGAAATAAAATATTTAAATCACTGTCACATGATAAAAATATCAATGAATGTATTAAAATTAGTGATGCCATCAAAATTTTTTTCATAATTATTACATCCCATATCGCTATATCGAAAATCGAAATATTTGTTTATTAGATCGCACTGTTACAAAATCAATATAATAAAAAGGCAATAAAAAGGCAATAAAAAGGCAATAAAAAGGCACTAAAGAAATAAAAAAATTTCGCCAATATTGTCTTAAACATAAATTTTTTTTTATTAGCTTTAATTTTTATATTTAAGTTGTCAATATTTGCAATCGGTAGTTGCTATAGCGGTTAACGATTCAATTAGACTACCCATGTCATTCCCGTGAAGACGGGAATCCTTGATTCGCGTCTAGCGAGAAGGATCCCCGCCGTAGTTTATACTCGCGCAGGCGGGTACGGGGATGACATATTGTTGCTGAAATAATGATTGCCCGCGAAAAATGGGTAAATACCAAATTATCAGGATACTATTGAAACAATATCGGAAGTTGTACGAATTTATGGCACAATAATCAAAAAGTGGTTTGACTTTTGTGAATATGCGGGATATTATGGGATAAATTACTCGACTTAGGCGATTTTTCTATGTTACGTGAGGAATCGGGTATATATCTATTGCGGGGCTGGCATTTTTTTAATCGAAGTTTTATGCTCGGCTGCGGAAGGTTCCTCGTGAACCATCCTCGCCCCACGCAAAACGTCCTGTTTTGCTCGTTTTTGCAGGTAAATAAATTTTACGCCATCAACCGCCCCGCAATAGATATATACCCGATTCCCCACCCCGAAAAAACGCCTAACTCAAATAAATTAGTCAGAACGAGGTGTAATTATCTATAGAAAAGCGATCGAAAATTTAAAAAAATGGAAAGAAAACAGTAATAGAAAGCCACTTATTATAAAAGGGGCGCGGCAAGTGGGGAAAACCTGGATTATGAAAAAGTTTGGGGAAACGTGCTATGAGAAGTATGCATACATAAATTTTGATAATAATCAGAGAATGGAAAATACTTTTAAAGGTGATTTACACATAGATAGACTTATTACTGCCCTCCAGATAGAGTCAGGGGTTACAATCGATTCAAGCAACACATTGATAATATTTGATGAAGTACAAGAGGTACCAAGAGCACTGACTTCACTAAAATATTTTAATGAAAATGCCCCACAGTATCATATTGTTGCAGCGGGGAGCCTGTTGGGGGTCGCGCTGCATCCAGGAACTTCGTTTCCAGTTGGAAAAGTAGATTTTATGGACTTATATCCGTTAGATTTTTTTGAATTTATGATAGCCACAGGCAACGAAAATCTTGTAGATCTTTTGAAGAGCAAAGATTTTGAATTGGTTACAAACTTCAAAGGTAGGTATATTGATTTACTCAAACAGTACTACTATATCGGAGGGATGCCTGAAGCGGTAGCGCATTATATTGATGCGCACGATTTTGCCGAAGTGAGGGAAATACAAAAGAAATTACTGGCAGCATATGAGCAGGATTTTTCTAAACATGCGCCAAATGAAACAGTACCACGTATCAGGATGTTATGGAATAGTATACCAGCACAACTGGCCAGGGAAAACCGTAAATTTATCTACGGGCTCATAAGAGAAGGAGCACGAGCACGTGAATATGAACGTGCGATGACATGGCTGCTTGATTGTGGTTTGATTTATAAAGTAGGCCGCATAGGAAAACCTGATATGCCGCTCAGTATCTATCAGGATATGAATGCATTCAAGCTGTTCATCCTTGATGTTGGTTTACTTACAGCACTGAGCGGGCTGGATGTAAAGTCTATACTGGAAGGAAACAAAATTTTAGAGGAGTTCAAGGGCGCACTAACAGAACAATATGTATTGCAACAACTGGTAGCGAACGGAGAAATAGTACCGTACTACTGGTCTGCAGAAAATTCAACAGGCGAGATAGACTTTGTATTCCAATCTGGTAGTGAAGTTGTGCCATTGGAGGTCAAAGCTGCGGAAAACTTACAAGCGAAAAGTTTGAAAAGCTACTGCGCAAAGTATACGCCGAAACATGCGATACGTACATCAATGTCTGATTACAGGCGGGAGGTTTGGTTGACGAATCTGCCGCTGTATGCGATTAATGTAATTGGGGATATGGTAAAAAGTTGATGCATGTCCCGGTACAGTGAGCCCGCATTGATGCATATTTTTTGAATAATAAAAAAATATTTGACAATAATACCCTATATTGGTATATTTCAACCAATATGAAATCCAAAATAGTCTATCATCATAAAGCATTAATTAAGGATACACCACAAGGACATCATTATCATATTGATGAAAATGTTTTTACTTATGAATTTATAGATGAGGATAAATTATTAAATGATTTCAAAAATTTAGTAGAAGATCATTTTGGAGTAATATTATGAAAAAGTTAATTGTATCACTAAAAACTTCAACAACTGTTTTGAATGATTTTAAAACTGCACTGAAAGAATCAAAGAAAGAATCAAAAAATGAGAATTCTAAAGAGCATTATGAAATTTCATTTGATAATAAACGTGAGTTTAATATGTTCATAAGGAACATTGATGTACTATCATTCATAATTCACAATGAACCTAAATCAATTTATGAATTAGCTAAATTAATGAACAAAGACGTTTCTAATTTGAATAAAATTATTTTATTCTATGAAAAAAATGGTGTTATAAAGTTAATAAAATCAAAGGAAGGAAGATCAATCACAACACCAAAAGTTAAATATGACAAAATCGAATTTAATTTAGCAGCGTAAATTTCAACAACACACCGTTAGAAGGGACACTTCGGAAAGCTCATGTCCGATTTCATCGGTTTTATACGCATTGAGCATTTCCATATAACGATTAAAATTGACAAAATAATCACATGTTATATATGTATGTTTTCGTGAATGATATATAGAAACAATAACCATCCCGCTCCCGGGTTTTGACTTAAGACTCATTCATGATATCCTGAAACGGGCTGCAGCACCATGAAAATAAAACTGATCCTCGCGGCGTCTGAAACTGATCCTTTGCGCAAAAACGATCCATTTATGCCCCTTTCCCTTGCTATACTTGCCGGATCCGCCCCCGGGCATGAGTATACTTTTATCGACATGCTGTGGGAGGATGATGTCCGTTTTGACGAGCCCGCTGATGTGGTCGGGATAAGCATGCGTTATACCGCAGAGAAACGCGCGTATGAGATTGCCGATGAATTCCGGAGGCGCGGGGTGAAGGTCATCCTCGGCGGGGCGCAGGCCACTGCTGTTCCGAAACGTGCGAAGATGCATGCAGATGCGGTTGCCGTCGGCGAAGGAGAGCCCCTATGGCCTGTCATAGTGAGGGACATCGAGCGGGGTGAGCTCAAGCAATTTTATGTATGCTCACCGCATCCTTTTGATGCAGGGGGGGATGCTGTTTTTCACCTCAGATCTTTTTACGGATTTGAAAATACTATCATCCCCAATCGGTCGCTGTTTAAAAAAAAGTATGTATTCGATACCGTATACGCGGTACGGGGGTGCCCCATCAACTGTGATTTTTGTTCAGTCACAGACATGTACGGCCCGGAATGCCGCACCAGGCCCGCAGAAAACGTTGTTTCCGAGATTGATACATTCCAAAATTATTATTATCTCCTCGACGACACTGTGTTCGGCAGGCCTGCAACGTATGATTATTATCTGAATGTATATGCATCAATATCAAAATTAAAAAAACGCCGCTTTTGGACAGGACAGGCAAACCTGGACGCGGCCTCTGATCCGAAGGGGCGCAGCGTCATTGAAATGGCTGCAAAGGCAGGTCTGATATATGCGGCAATAGGGATGGAATCGATCAACCCGGCCACCTTGAAAAGTTCCGGGGCTATCGGTAAAATCGGGGTTGCAAAGGGGGATGATCCGATTGCGAAGATGAAAGAGAACATCCGTTATATACAGGATTGCGGCATCATCGTCTCCGGCTGGTTTGTTATCGGCTACGAAAATGATACGATCGACACCTATTACCGCACCATCGAATTCTGCAGGGAGATGAATATCATCCCGGCAATTTTTCCGGTGAAGGTCCTCCCCGGTACGCGTCTCCATCGCCGGCTTCTCGCAGAAAATAAAATCGATGACAGTAAACAGATTAATTTTATCAATCCTTCAATAAACGATCAGGATGTTTATAGGGCTTTGAAGGATATTTTCGCTGTCGGGTATTCACAGAGGGAAATATGTAAACGTACCGCATTTTACTGGAAGAAGTTCAAAGGTGATAAGATCCATAAAACGATATTTGCCCTTGTTCTTCAGAATAAATTATCCGCAGGAATCGATGTTTCCAATGACGAATTTTATGTGGAAGGGGAGTAATCGTATATGATCAATCTGGATATGATACATACAGTCGCTTGTGCCGGAATGGTTGTTTTTTTAGGATACGGCATCAGGAAATGCATCCCCCCCCTGGCCCGTTATAATATTCCGGCGCCTGTTATCGGGGGGCTCCTTGTGGCAATTATCCATGTAGTATTCAGGGGATTCGGCATTCAGCCGTTCAGTTTTGATACGACCCTGCAGGCCCCCCTCATGACGGTGTTTTTTACCTCCATTGGTTTCGGCAGCAGCTTGAAGTTATTCAAGACAGGGGGCCCTCAGATTCTGACTTTTTTAATTATCTCTATCATTTTCACTCTTGTTCAAAATCTGGCCGGGATCGCGATAGCTGTGCCCCTGGGACAGCACCCCCTCTTTGGTGTGCTTAATTCGTCTGTTACACTTGTCGGCGGCCCTGCCACGGGTCTTGCATTCGCGCCGCTTTTTGAGAAGGCAGGTATTCATGGCGCTTCTTCTATTGCAATTGCATCTGCCATGACCGGGATCATTTGCGGGGGTCTTATCGGCGCCCCGATAGGGACCCGCTTGATTGAAAAGTTCCATCCGGGCCGGGCCAATTCGCCGGGTAAAAAAGGGGCGTCAGCTTCTGCTTCACATTTCCTGGAAGAGCAGATTCATGACCTGCCGACAGAGGGTCCTGCAGGGGAAGACAGGGGGGCTTATCTTTTACTTAAGAATCTTGTTATCATACTTGGGGCGATGTGGGTCGGCTATTGGATAAGCAGGGGTTTTACTTCGGTTGGTTTGACGCTCCCGGGATATATCGGGGCCATGTTTGCCGGAGCAATTTTCCGCAATCTGGCGGATGCTACCGGGATGGTATCGCTCTCACAGCAAACGATTGATGATATTGGAATAGTATGTCTTTCTTTATTCATTGCTATGGCCATGATGACCCTTAAATTGTGGGAGCTGGCTGGCGTGGCAATCCCCATGATTCTTGTGATCGTCGTCCAGGTAGTCCTTGTTGCTGCCGCGTGTTTCTGGCCCTTGTATCGTCTCTTTGGAAAAGATTATGAAGCCGCAGTGACGTGCGCGGGGTTCTGCGGCTTTATGCTGGGTACGACCGCTAATGCCATGGCCAACATGGAATCGCTTACTGAGCGGTATGGCCCCGCGAAACGGGCGTTTCTGGTAGTTCCGATTGTCGGGGCATTCTTTATCGATTTTGCCAATGCAATCATAATAACGGTTCTGCTCAATATATTAAAATAGCATCATTTCTATAACAGGTCATTTTAAGGGGTGCCAATCCAGACCATGTTATTCCCGTGAAGACGGGAATCCTTAATTCGCGCCTAGCGAGACAGATCCCCGCCGCAGTTTATACTCGCGCAGGCGGGTCCGGGGATGACATAGTGCAGCTTTAATGAATGATTACCCCGGAAAATGAGTAAACACTCATTTCTTTTTTTGCGGGAATGTGATCGATGCGATTATCGAAATAGCAAGAACGCACCCGACGACAGCCAGGGCCGCAGACACCGGGATTATAAAGTATTCAGCTATGAGCATTTTGACGCCGACAAACACCAGTATTGCCGAAAGGCCGTAGTTCAGAAAATGAAAAATCTGCATGATTCCCGAGAGTGCAAAATAGAGTGCGCGCAGTCCCAGTATTGCGAATACGTTTGATGTATACACGATAAATGGATTCAATGTTATTGATAGTATTGCGGGGATCGAGTCGATTGCGAAGATTACATCGCTCGTTTCAATGACGAGGACCACAATGAAAAGGGGTGTCGCCATGAGCTTTCCCGTATGCCTTACAAAAAATTTTCCGCTTTCATATGAATTGGTCACCGGCATGAATTTTTTAAAGAGGCGCAATGCAGGATTTTTCTCAGGGTGTATCTCTACTTCTTTTTGGAATGCCATTTTTATCCCGATGTAAACAAGGAAAACCCCGAATACATAGATAATCCAGTGCAATTTTTCAATCATTGCAACACCGGCAAGGATGAAAAGAGCACGCATAACGAGCGCCCCAATGATTCCCCAAAAGAGGATTTTATGCTGATATTTTTGTTTAATGCTGAAATATGAAAAAATCATGATGAACACAAAAATATTGTCAACGCTCAGGGATTTTTCAATAAGATAACCGGTGAGAAATTCAAGTGCTGCTTTTTGGCCCATGTAGAAATATATGCCTACATTGAAAAGGAGCGCCAGCCCGATCCAGAAAAAAGTCCACATGAGGGCTTCCTTGACGCTGATTTCATGGTCTTTCTTCCGGAGGACCTTGAGGTCGAGGACGAGCATGCCTATGATGAAGGCGATAAAACTAATCCACAATAAAATCTGGTGTTGCATAGCTACCCCTGGTGAGATGTATTATTAACCGGGAAATTTTGATGAAATGATACCGGTAATTTTTTTAATAATTAGGAGTTATCAATGGATCATAATGATATTTTTTTTGTCCAGCTATTTCTGTAATAAAATTGTTGTAAATTTTCGATAAAAATTTCATTTTATACTTTATTAACAATCGGACTTCAACAGTGTCAGGGGTAAGAAGATATGATCCTCCTCCATGATATCCAATTGAGTTTTTACAGTCAATGCTCATACCTTGAAGGCGAATCCTGGAGATTCGAGTATTTTTTTGCATTGAACCTTGATGGGAATGAACTTGAGTCCCTTTTTGAAAAGGGATGGAGAAAATTCGGAGCATATTTTTTCAGGCCGCAATGCGATAAGTGCGCGCAGTGTGTCCCCGTGCGGGTCCTTGC
>JBFZEZ010000321.1:0-2657 GCA_041306585.1 Spirochaetota bacterium
GATTCCCGCGGAATACCCCCTGAATTCGCTGAGTCAATATTTGATCCTTTTAATAGAATAAATCATTTCGTTTATGAAAGCTATGAAACCCTGGATATCGGTTTAGGCCTTACGGCAGTCGAAAGTATAATCTACAAACATAATGGGACGGTTACATTGTATAACATGCCTGAAAATGAATCAAACCCCGGGAGTAAGTCGGTCCAGTGCTTGATCATTCTTCCCCTGCAGTAAGTATCGTATGCCCATTACATTACCCTGGAAAGGAACTGCATATTAAAAACATGAAAAGGAAACAGATGATAAAACATACCTATAATCTATTTTTATACATAATTATTATTTTTTATGGATGCTCCTGTTCATCACTCGTTATTTCAAATACAGGGTATACTTTTTATTCCCTGACTCAGGATGACATGAATGAACCTGCCTTTTTATTGTGCACAATATTAGACAAAACGTATGGCATTATATGGAATAAAAATCAGGCAATCCCCAAAAATAATAATATCACGGGTAAAATTATTATTCCGCTAAAAGAAAATAATTATATTGAAAAGCTTCAGTACTGTTTGATCAATGATGATATATTAATTCTTTATGAATACACCGACAGCGAATCGGCAGCAACACGACTTATCCTGTTCGATCGTTCAACTCTGAAAAAAAAGTGGATTATTGATGTACCCGGCTTTAATGCCAGTATACCATTGATATGCAGGGAGAGCATATATATCTCTGTCATGGGAACTGTAGGTAAATTCAGGATTTCAGACGGCGGGATGCTTTGGAAACATGATGATATCGGCAATAACGATAGTTGCGGGTTCAATGCATTTCTCACCCCTGAATTGAAGTCGAAAAAAATTTATTTCACTGAAGATCCGCGGATGATAAATCCAACCTGCAAACGGAGGACCGTTGTGTGTGATGATATTTCAGGGAAAATCGTAAAAATTTATGCCGAAAAATGATGCGAAACGCCAATTCCCCCGCAGGGATAGATTTCGTGGTCTGCACTCCAGGCGCTCAAAATTTAATTCTCAATCTCCTGATGCTGAATTTTTCCTTGAAAAAATGTTATCAATATTGAAACAATGCCATATTCATGCAATCCCATCTGTAATCTTCCTGTGATTGCGCGGGATTCAAGTCAAAACGACAAAGAATATAAAACATGTTTTTATACTAGTATAATCAGAGGTTTCTCATGCTTAAGGTTAACGACCTTCGAAAATCATTTCTCGACTTCTTCAAGGAACGCGGGCATCGCATCGTTCCTTCGAGTCCGCTTTTACCCAAGGACGATCCGACCCTGCTGTTTACCACAGCTGGCATGGTGCAGTTCAAGCCTATGTTTGCCGGCACCGTGGACCTCGAATATACTCGAGCTGCCACTGTCCAAAAATGCCTTCGGACGAGTGATCTTGAAAACGTGGGCAAGACCAAGAGGCATCTCACCTTTTTTGAAATGCTCGGCAATTTTTCGTTTGGGGATTATTTCAAACAGGAAGCCATTGATTTCGCCTGGGACTATTCAACCAATGTTATAGGGTTTCCAAAGGAAAAAATTTGGGTGTCTATTTTCGAAAACGACGATCAGGCATTTGAGATATGGAATAAACGCATCGGTATCCCGGCAGCGAAAATTGTCCGGCTCGGCAAAAAAGATAATTTCTGGGGCCCGGCCGGGGATTCCGGGGCGTGCGGCCCGTGTTCAGAGCTCTATTTCGACCGCGGCGACACTTTCGGCTGCGGTTCGGCTGACTGTGCACCAGGTTGCGAGTGCGACCGGTTCCTGGAGTATTGGAACCTTGTTTTCAATCAATTTTATCAGAATACGGATGGGGCGCTCTCCCCCCTTCCGAAGACCGGTATCGATACCGGGATGGGGCTCGAACGCCTCGCTACCCTTGTTCAAAACGTCGATTCAGTTTACGACACAGACGAGATCAAACAAATCGTGCAATTTGTATCTGATAAAACCGGGAAAAAATTCGCTGGTGAAAACGTTGTCCCCATCAGCGTCATCGTTGAACATGCCCGCGCCCTCACCTTTGCCATGTCTGACGGGATCTATCCTTCGAACGACGGGAGGGGTTATGTACTCCGACGCGTTTTACGGAGAGCCTTGCGTTTCAGCAGACAGCTCGGGATCCATAAACCATTTATCTATTCAGTAATAGATCCTCTGATAGCTACCATGGGGACCTTTTACCCCGAAATAAGGGAATCAGCCAAGAATATTAAAAATGTCATTGAATCAGAGGAAAAAAGATTCCTTGAAACCCTCGAGAACGGGATGGACCGCCTGGATCAGGTGATGAAAGAGCTGAAAAAACAAAAAGGGTCCTCGATCTCCGGTGCGCATGCGTTTGTCCTGTACGACACGTTCGGCTTTCCCCTTGAAATGACCATTGAGATCGCCCGGGAAAACGGACTTGCCGTGGACGCGAAAGGCTATGAACAGGAGATGAAAAATCAACGTGAGCGGGGGAAACAGAGTTGGAAGGGGGCGGGGGGAGACCTCGAGAAGGCATTTGGAGAAATGACAAAAAAATGCGGCGATACGACATTCGTCGGTTATGAAAAAATTATCCATCAGAGTGCCATTATCGGGCTTCATAATGGAAATGATCCTGATGATGTTCTTA
>JBFZEZ010000322.1:0-3443 GCA_041306585.1 Spirochaetota bacterium
CTTCGGTGGATATGATTCCATTCCAAATTAGTTTAAATTCAAGCGGTCACGGAACTAGCCAGATAAACGTCAGCAAGGTTGAAAATTTTTTTTCCAGACCGAGGACCAAGCGCCGGCACCCCTATGCCCTGCACCTTCATCATTTTTATTGATTGACACATTAAAATTTGATTTTACAACAGTACTATCATATTTTCATACTTAACGGCAGGCACATATGGCGGCAAAAACATTACCATTTACCCGGGAACAAATCGAAGATATCATCAAGCGTTATCCTACCCCGTTCCATATTTATGATGAAAAAGCGATCCGAGAAAACGCCAGGAATCTTATAAAGGATTTTGCCTGGGCCCCCGGGTATAAGGAATTTTTTTCGGTAAAGGCCCTTCCCAATCCCCATATCATGAAAATTCTGAAAGAGGAAGGTTTTGGCGCGGACTGCAGTTCTTTTGCTGAACTCTGCCTTGCCGAACGTGTCGGCATGACCGGCGGGGAGATCATATTCTCTTCAAATAACACGCCGAAATCAGAATACATCAAAGCGCGCGAGCTCGGGGCCATCATCAATCTCGACGATATAACGCATATCGATTATTTACAGAAACACGCCGGGATCCCGGAAATAATATGCTTCCGATACAATCCGGGCCCTCTGCGGGAAGGAAATGCAATTATAGGAACGCCGGAGGATGCGAAATACGGTTTCACCCGCGAACAGCTTTTCGAAGGCTACCGGATACTTCGCGATCGGGGGGTAAAACGTTTCGGCATTCATACCATGGTTGCGTCGAACGAACTCAACAAGGAATATTTCGCGGATACGGCAGAAATGCTGTTTGACCTCGTGCATGATATAACCAGCGAGCTCGGTATACGTTTTGAATTTGTCAATCTTGGCGGGGGCTTCGGCATTCCCTACCGTCCGGAGGATGTACCTGTCGATATGGAGTATGTCGGAAAGCGGATTGAGGAGCTGTACGAACAAAA
The DNA here is from genome assembly GCA_041306585.1 of Spirochaetota bacterium. Lineage (GTDB taxonomy): Bacteria > Spirochaetota > UBA4802 > UBA4802 > UBA5550 > JBFZEZ01. The sequence continues at coordinate 991 of JBFZEZ010000322.1, forward strand.
GATCCGGGGCCGGGGTTTGGATCCGCTCAGTATCTATATGGAAAGCGGAAGGTTCATCACCGGGCCTTACGGGTATCTTGTCACCCGCGTGCTCCATAAGAAAAATATTTACAAGAGTTATGTCGGCCTCGATGCGTGCATGGCCAACCTCATGCGGCCTGCGCTTTACGGTGCATATCACCATATAACGGTCATGGGAAAAGAGGAACTCCCCCATAATCACATTTACGATGTCACCGGTTCGCTCTGCGAAAACAATGACAAGTTCGCCATCGACCGCCGGCTCCCCGAAGTCGAAATTGGTGATCTCATCGTGATCCACGATTCAGGGGCGCACGGACATGCCATGGGATTTAATTATAACGGCAAAACAAGGTCGGCCGAGCTCCTCCTCCGCGAAGACGGGAGCGTTAAGCAGATAAGGCGCGCTGAGACAATCGACGATCTCTTCGCCACGCTCGATTTTACGCAGGTCTAGCTACGAAAATTTTTCATTCCCCTGGAGATAGAGCTTGATCTTTTCCCTTATGTAGTTCGGGATCTTGATCCCGATGACCTTGAGGCGTGCTTCATATTTATCAAATGACCTGATATGCTGGGACGTGGTCACGAATATTTTGAAGTATGAACGTATGCTCCCTTCCATCTCCCTGCGGAATTCAATGTCCTCGTTCAGAATATCTTCAATCGGCGCGATGACCTTGTAGTTGATCGGCCTGCAGATCGAGCGGTAGGTCACAAACCGCTGGGTCACCTCGCATTCATAGTTTTTAGATACGATGCTGCGTTCAACAGTTTCAAGGTTGATGCAGTCGATGATTTCGAATTTGTAACCGGGGCCGATATTTTTTTCGATAAGCTCCTTGGCCCGGTTGAAGGAATTACATGATGTATAATCCTCTGAGCATTTTGAATTACACCTGAGATAGAGGACGACATCGATGTCCGAGCTCTGCTGTGAAAGACCCACGTTCACCGACCCTACAACATCAAGGGCAATTTCTCCCATTTTTCCTTTTATACGTTTGATCGCTTTTTCAAGGACGTCGAGGCGGTCTTCCGTTTCCTGGGTTTGGAACATGCGGAAGAATTGCTTTATCTCCTTGAAGAGCTCGATCTCGGGTATGTGGTGGTATTTTTTTATGTGCATGTCATAGTTTTCGAACAGGCGGCGGGAGTTTAAACGTTCGGCGTCGATGATGTCCTCGTGCCATGTGCCGTCGGGCTGCTTTATGTGTTCTGATATGTCGTGAATGCGGTCATCGACAAGCTTCTTTAAAGTCACCCGGTCACGGCCTGACTCGTCCACCTCGATGATGTAAAAGAAGCCTCCTTCAGCCACATCTCCCTTCACCGTGGTAACCTCGCCGAAATTTGACGGGTTCAGGTAAACGGTGTTTTCGATATGTTTAAAACCCCAGTCATTATGGATGTGGCCCGTGAGGCAGTAACGAACGTTGTTGTTTTCGCAAAAGGTTCGAAGCGCCGGTGAGCCGGACGGGCCGATAAATGTCAGGCGGTCATGGACCCCGTGGGCCGGCTGGTGCGCGACTACGATGTCCGGGCGTATCGCCTTGAAAAATTGATACATCTCGTTGCGCATGTCTGCGACCCCGATTCCTACGTTATATTTGACCACGTATTTCTGGGGGATGCCGGTTGTCCATACTGCGGCCCCACCGTACCCGGCGATTTTCAATCCGTTCAAATCGTACCGGTGGAGGTGGAGATCGCGTTCATGCAGTGAGGTATACTTGAGGTCCATGTCGTAGTTACCCGGGAGTGCGTATACCTTCGCGTTCGATTTGAGGGAAATGATGTTCTCGAGGACCTTGTATTTCTGCTGCATGACCCGCCGGGCCCGGATCGTGTACTGCTGATAATCGCTCCCCTTATCCAGTATCTCCTCGGAAATCGAAGGGGTGTCCATGAGCGAATCCACAAAATCCTCGAGGTCGATGTACTCTCTCTCCATTTTTTTCCGGAGGCTGTTGAAATACGTCTGGAGGTCGTGGTAGCGTATAGCGGTGTCGATGTTGTAGAATGGGATATCGATCAGGTCGCCAGAAATTACATACACGTCAGCCACGGTTTCAAAGAGGAGGGTTGCGACTTTTCCGAATGAGCCGTGAATATCGGTAAGATACACAATTTTCATTTATAATTCCTTTTATGCGAAGGGCTTTGGAGTCACAGTAATCTTGTTATGATTGTGAATCATAATATGTGATTAGTCAATAATTTCATTGATCAATGTATTTTATTTTTTAAAAAAAATAGCTCCGTAATTCAATTACGGGGATGACATATTGTTGCTGAATAAATGATTACCCCCGGGAAATGGCTACTTGTCACATATTTTATATTCCAATAATAATTTTCTTGAAAAAAATCAAATAATAAGGCACAATTTTTTATTATCATTATTTTGATTTTTTTCGAGGTATTATGGA
>JBFZEZ010000323.1:0-3799 GCA_041306585.1 Spirochaetota bacterium
TTACAGTTATGAATATGCTGTGAATGGATACCGGGAGCGGAATAATACGCTTATCGCGGGTATTGTTTGCGACGGTATTCCCCCGGAGTTTATTGCCGCATCAGGTTTCATCCCACTCAGGATCCCGGCTGTAATGACAAACAGCAGCTGCTGCAGCTGCGGCGGGATCGGGGAAGGCCTTTACAGTATGATATATGACTGCATCATAATCTGCAGTGATTGTCCGCATGCTGACTTGTATGCGAAGTCAGGCGGAAAAGTCTTTAGTTTCAAAATGCCCGGAGGTTACGGCGAAAATCACGCAGCTGGGATGCATGCAGTGATCACCGCCTTTCGGGGATTTTTCGGCCTCCCGGAGGGGATTGATAAAGATGACCTTCGAGACCAGGCGGAACTGTACAATGCGCTGCGGAGACTTGTGCGCGGGATATCAGCCCTTCGCAAGGAAAGACCTTCGTGCGTTTCGCAGGCTGATTTACAGGTAATCATGGATGCGGCCGTCTCACTTCCACCGGAATTAGTCATCGGGCCCCTGAACGCGATCAGCTCCGCTCTGGGGTCTGAGCAGGTTGAAAAAACAGGCATGGTGCCCGCATTTATATATGCGTCATTCATTGGCCCGGGGCCCCTCGTCGATGAGATGGAGGATGCCGGTTTTAACATTGTCGAGGATGATGCCTGTAATGGACGCCGGCAGTTCGACATATCAGTCGATCATGAATGCCCGCATCTCAAGGCCGAACTTCTCGATGTGTATTCATACCGGCCTTTGTGCCCGGCGAAAAGGGGCTTTAATGAACGGCATGAGCTTTTATACGGGATGATCAAGGGACAGGGAATCGAACTCGTTATTTTTATTGAGGATTGGTGCTGCCAGGCAAAATTGCGGGAAATCGAGTTTTTGAGGGTACGCCTCATGCGGTCAGGCGTTGATCCTATCGTTGTGCGGTCAACGGGTGGGGTAGAACAGTTGAAAAAATACCGAGTGAAAATATCATAGTAAAAATCGGGGGACCCGCACGTGAACCAGGTTGAACCGGTTTCAATCCGGATCCCCGACGGTTTTAATTACTTTTTTGTTTCAATTTTAAAATAATCGTACGCGACACTCAGGGACTCTTTTAAAAAGAGGTCATTATCAAGGTCTATAAGCTTTGATTTTGATTCCTTTTTGAGGGTTTTTTCCAGTTCTTTTTCCTTTTGCTTTTCGAGCTTTGATTCTTCCTTTAAACTGATGGTTTTAATGTTCATCTGTTTTTTGAAATTTTGAATTTTTTCAATAAGGTCTTTGAATTCCTTGCTGTTTCTGACCCTGTCGCCGGAAAGCGCCTTGAGCTGAGCAATGATCGTAGGGTTTACATTATTCAACAGAGAGAATTGGGCGCTTGTGATTTTTTTCCACTTGAGGGCATATTTTGCTTTGTCTTCTCCGAGGTCCCAAATGGCGGTAATGTCCGGAATCGTCAGGTCCGGCTCTATGCCGTTCAGCTGGTTCGAAGTGCCGCTTGGCTGATAAAAAAGATGGGTCGTAATCTTGAAGGCGCCTTTATTAAACGGCAGAGGGTTGTATGATTGAACCGTCCCTTTCCCGAAGGTATTGGTCGGTCCAAGGATCAGGCCACGCCTGTAGTCTTTGATAGCGCCTGCAAGGATTTCGGACGCGCTTGCACTGAATTTATTGATCAGGATTACGAGGGGACCCCCGTAGAAAACCGCTTCGTCGTTGTCGTTTAATACATGGGGAGGGTTCGTTCCATCTTTGATCTGGACTATGGGGCCTTGGCTGATAAAAAGCCCGGCAATGTCCACAGCCTCATTGAGAAGTCCGCCGGGATTGTCTCTCACATCGAGTATGATCCCAGTAACCCCGGCGGCAACCATCTTTTTAATTTGGATTTTTAGATCGTCAGATGAACTTTTTTTCCTTTCCGGGTCGAAGTAAAATGACGGGAGTTTTATGTATCCAATTTTTTCGAGCCCCCCGGGGTTATTCTGAAAGGTATATACTTCTGATTCAGCATCGCTGTCCTGCAGTTTTATCTCTTCACGGATGATGGGGACCACGATCCTCTGGGTTTTGCTGTCATCGGCTTCACGGATAATTGACAGCCGCACTTCAGTCCCTTTCTTCCCACGGATTTTTTTCACTACATCGCGGAGGTCCAAGTCGATGACGTCTTCCATCTCGCCGTCAGCCTGGGCTACTGACAGGATTCTGTCATTGGGTTTGAGTTTGAGTTCTTTCGGGAGTTTATCTGCAGCCCCCCCGGGAATTATTGATTCGACGATTACGAAGCCGTCTTCGGATTTGAGTCGAACGCCGATGCCATCGAGTTTAAGCTCCATTGATATTTTGAAATCCTCATGCTCGTCCTGTGTGAGGTAGTTGGAGTGAGGGTCAAGGGCGTTTGAGAAGGCATTCAAAAATCGCGAGAGGATCTCCTCGTCTTTGATCTCTTCAATACGTTTCTGCAGAATGCGGTATTTGTTTTTCAGTTTTCCTTTCGCTTCATGTATGTTTTTCCCGGCTGAAACATAATTCAGAAGCTGAAGCTTAATATTTTTTCGCCAGCGCTCGTCCATTTCTTCCTTGGTTTTTGCATAATCAATTTTTTCCATATCAACGACCATTGTTTCATCGGCGTTGAAATCGTAATTGAGCTCGAGGAGCCTGTTGAACCTGGCCATATTTTCATAAAAACGCTTTTTATAGAGATTGAAAATGTCATAAATAAAAATGTATTCGTTGTTGATGATGTAATCATCAATTTTATGATTCATTTTTTGGAGATTGTCGTAATCTTCCTTGTAAAAATAATATTTTCCGTAATCAAGGCTGGTAATGTAGTTATACAGTGTGCGCTCGGAGATTTCATCGGTCAGCTTATGATACTGGGCATGCATCGATAAAAACTGGCTGACAAGGCTTGAAAGATCGGATTGCCGCAACCCCTCTGATTTTTTGAAACAGGAAACAATGATGAGAATTGTTGCAAGTGAAATGAATATTTTTCTAGGCATTGTACGTTGCATAATGGAAATGCTCCAGTTTTAATTATTTTTCCGGTCCCGGAATACAGGGCCGGACAATTCTGAAAGTTTACTTATTACAGATTTTTATGTATACGTCAATAATTATTTATACGGACAGGATTAAGTAAGCGCCCCCGTATGAACATTGTTTTATTTTGTATTGACATGCCTGATAATCAAGGTATTTTTTGTCATATACTCGTCAAGTAACCTCTAATTATAACGATTGTAAAGGTATTTTTTTATGTATAAATCTTTCGGCATAATTGTTTCCATTGCACTTTCGTTGAGTACCGCTTCCTGTACACGCCAGAAGATTGACATGTATCAGGTCACTGTGACAATTCTTCCCCAGAAATATTTCGTGGACAGGATAGGAGGGGGGAAATTCAAAGTAAATGTAATCATACCCGCGGGACAGGATCCGCATACCTATGAGATCACCCCTGGTCAGCTGGGGGATGTCGGGAGATCATCCATTTATTTTATGGTCGGGTATTTTCCATATGAAATAATATATATGAACGACCTGCGCTCACTTAATCCGGCGATGAATGTTGTTAATACTTCGAAAGGGATTAAGCTTATCCGCGGCAGCGGGGATGATCACCACGGCGGCGGCAGACATGGCGGCGTGGAGTCCGGCATCGATCCTCATACGTGGGTATCGGCATCGTGCGTAAAAATCATGGCAGGGCTTATTCTTTCAGCCCTTTCAAAGATCGATCCCGGGAATGCAGCTTTGTTTGCATCCAACAACGACGCT
>JBFZEZ010000324.1:0-2562 GCA_041306585.1 Spirochaetota bacterium
GGGACCGTGCTCAGGTTCTTATAAAAATCTTAAGATCCCAAGCAACCCTGCCCACTGGACATCCCCGGGGGTGGGGCAGGGAGGGGTGAGAACCCCTCCTGTCAGAAAAATGAATCCAAAACGTTTGATACATATGAGGATGTCAACAAAGCCATTTTATTAAAACTTAATTCGTTGAGAGGGCAACAAATAACCATCAGCAGGGGTTTTTCCGAATGAGGACAGCAACTTTCCTGGTATGCAGTGAAAGTGGAAGATCAGGGAAGATCCAGGATTACATTTTCACCTTTATACAATCAGAAGTAAAAATGCATTACTGGTATTGAATCATCTGATACCCGGTTCGAAGATTTTTTACCGGGACCCCTTTGCGCACCTTGACACCGCAGCCATTTCTGGACATGTCTGCCCGCATCAATGGACTATTATTAACAGAGCACGATTTCCTGGAATATCTCCAAAGAAATGAATTCGGATGAGTGAAAAAAATCAGTCTCATCATCTGCGCCTGATTTAAAATCCAAAAAAAAAATGTTGAATTTATCGTTATCCGGCAATATATTTTTAAATCATTGTGCCCACTCCTATCTCATACATCAGGTGATGAAAAAATGGAATATGGAAACATGCTAGGCGACTCCCTTGAGTATGCCAAGGATGCCGTATGGGGAAAATGGGTACGCTGGATACTCCTTGTAATCAGCACGATTATTTTCCCTCTTATTCTCGGCTACATGATGGAAGTGTACAGGGGTAAAAAGCCTGCCCCTGAAATGGAACACTGGGGAAAACTCTTCATTGACGGCCTGAAATTATTAGTTGCCGGATTGATTTACGCGATACCGGTTATCATTATCCTCATCGTGTTCATCGGCGGATCCATTATGACTGTGATGCCACTCCTGCAGGGAAATCCCGACTACATGGTGACAAATCCCGATGTATTCATGGGAGCACTGGCAGGAATACTGATTGGCATACTAATTGCGGTTATCGTCGGGTTTATCATCGGACTCATCTCGACTATCGGCATGGTGCGCCTTGCACGCACTGACAAGTTCGGCGAAGCGTTTAATTTCAGTGCAATTCTCACAACGATCAGAACAATCGGCTGGGGAACTTATATTGTTGCCCTGATTATTCTCTTCATCGTGGCACTCATCTTTGCCCTGGTTCTCAATATTATCATGGCAATTCCCTTCATCGGCTGGTTAATCTACCTGTTCCTGCTGCCACTGCTGATTCTCTTCGAGGCCCGCTTTATTACACTGATTTATGAGAGCGCCGGGGAGGGTCCTGTACCGCAGATTTAATACTCTTTTTTAAAAATTGGTTTTATCTATGATTTTTCTGGTTTAGACCCGTTTCACTGCTGCATTTCTGTCCGCATGAGTTAAAAAAATGCCTCCCCGCGGTTTTTTATATGGGTTGTGGGGAGATCAGTTCTTCATGGGAACACTGAATCGTCACTGAATCGCCGCCACAGTGCCCTTCGGGGGCGGCGAAGTGTATCGTGTTGGAAGTTCCGGGTGCAAAAGCCCTTACATTTCATTCTACAGGAAAGATCGTATCCACACGAAATAGTGAAAAGCCTGAAAAATGCCTCCCCGCTGGTTTGATTGGGTTGATACGGAACAAAGAAAAGTAAAAAACTGCACCCGCCAAAAAATCGCAAAGACAGGTAACGGGTTTATCCCATGTATTGAATGAAGTACTCCTTCCCGGCTTTAAGGTGCACCTGACACTAAAAAAAATTGTCATTCCTTTTTTTCACTCGAAAACACGAGATTTTAAATAATCTCCCACACAAAAGATATATTGTGGTGGAACTTCCATGACAGATCGTTTTATTCACTAAAAAGATACGCTTTTTTGATACGACATTACGTGACGGTGAACAGACCCCGGGCGTATCGTTGAACCCTGCTGAAAAACTTGAAATTGCATCGAAATTGTCCGACATCGGTGTCCACGTGGTAGAAGTCGGGTCAGCCGCTGCTTCAGAAGGTGAAAGGGACGCGATACGGCTGATATCTGATGCAGGACTCTCGTCTGAGATCTGCACGTATGTCCGTGCAGTGCAGCAGGATATTGATTATGCAGCAGATTACGGTGCAGACTCGGTACACCTTGTGATTCCCGTCAGCGACCTTCACATCCAGAAGAAACTCCGTAAGACACGCGGGCAGGTATGTGAAATGGCCTTTGGCGCAGTCGAATACGCCAAAGGGCGGGGACTCATCGTTGAACTGAGCGGCGAAGACGCATCAAGGGCTGACCCGGTATTTCTAAGGGAACTCTACAGGGGAGGTATTGAAAGGGGCGCCGATCGCCTCTGTTTCTGTGATACTGTCGGCCTGATGACCCCTGAAAAAGCCTCCGAGGTCATACCGGGACTCTGCCTGGCACCGTTAAGTATCCATTGCCATGATGATCTTGGCTTTTCTCTTGCAACGACGGTTGCAGCCCTGAAAGCCGGTGCCGGGTGTGCCCATGTCACCGTGAACGGCCTCGGAGAGCGGGCAGGAAACACGCCCCTTGAAGAACTGGTCATGGCGCTTG
>JBFZEZ010000325.1:0-6772 GCA_041306585.1 Spirochaetota bacterium
ATATAAATCCAGCCCGAGTTCACTTTTCATCGCGAGAATGTCCTTCTGCAGACTCGCATTTATCGGAACGCCTTTACCCTTGCGCTCAAGCCACGCAAGGTGTTCCTTTTCACCAGCGGTATAGATGCGCTTCTGCCCCGGCATCTTCCGCGATGCCCTGAGCTGACGAAGAATATCTCCTGTTATTTTCTTAAACGAATCAATCTCCGTGAAGTGGGAGATATCAACTGCAATAAAAAAATGCCCGAGTTTATAAGGAACTTTTTTGCCGTTCTCAAACCCGAGGAGCATCTTGAGAAAACTCCCTCCCTGCAGGGCCGCTGAAAGGATCTCAACCACTGCAGCGTAGCCATATCCCTTGTAACCGCCGCCATCCTCCCCGATACCGCCAAGGGGAGTAAGGGCCGCGGTTCCATCGATCAGCGCCTTGAGGACCTCATCGGCATCGGTGCTCGAACTGCCGTCTTCCTTGACGACCCAGCCGGCGGGGAGCTTTTTACCCTGACGGGCATATACCTCTATCTTCCCGCGCTGTGTAATCGAAGTCGCGCAATCGAGCACGAAGGGAAAATCTTCGTCGGTGGGCATACCGAACACCAGGGGATTGGTACCCAGCATGTTTTCCACGCCGAACGTCGGTGCGATCGACGGCCTGGCATTCGTCCCTGTGATGCCGATCATGCCGGCATTTGCCGCCATCATTGCATAGTACCCGGCAATCCCGTAATGGGTTGAATTACGCACAGCCACCATTCCCAGCCCGAATTCCCGTGCTTTCTTTATGGCGATCTCCATTGATCGGTACGCAATAACCTGCCCCATTCCGTGGTTACCGTCGATTACCGCGGTCGCGGGCCCTTCACGGACAATTTCAAAATCAGTGATCGGGAACTGTATTCCTTCCTTAATCCGGTCATAATATATCGGCTTCATCCGGTTGATCCCGTGGGATTCTATCCCCCGCTTGTCTGATTCAATCAGCACCTGTGAACATATCTTCGCTTCTTCTTCGGGGACCCCGAGTTTTTTAAATACATCAGTCATAAAATTTTCGAGAAGATCGAAATCGAGCAGTATTCCGTGGTCTTTCATTTGAGCGCTCCTTACAGCAAAAACCATTATTTCAACACGGCAATGCCGCCAATTACATAGTAAGCTTAATCCTGTAATCTGTGATGCCCGTCTGTGATTCGAGCTTCACATTCTTGTGAAATGCCTGTTCAAGATCGTACTCGACATTGGAGAGCCACTTTTCGAACTTGATGCTTTTGAAAACCCCCTTGCCGATAATGATGTCCATATTGTGTTTTCCAAAGTAGTATACTTTGTATTTTATATCTCCTTCAATAGAATGAAATGCAACTTCAAAAATGTCGTGCCCTTCATGCGATGCAACCACATCAGGCTCCCTGGACGCCTTGAAACTCTTGGCTAAAACCGAGATAACTTTCATGTAATCATGTTCAACCATGATTGACCTCCATAATAAATATTCTTTTTTATATCTTCACCGCATAACCGGCTACTTGATGACTAAATTTTCGATGCCGCGAGCGTAAAATTCGTCGGCGTATTTCTGCATGTACGGTTCCTTTTTTTCCAAAAATTCGATCCAGTCCATTTTCTGCGCTTCGGCCTCGCCGATTGTATGAATAAAATCCCTGTCTGCAAGACGGTTAATCAGTTCTTCCCAGAAGCAGTGCTCGTCATACGCGTCAACGATGAGGTCTACCTCTTCCTCTAACTTGTCAGTCGAATAAAATTTGCCATCTTCCTCATCTTTCTTTATCAGGCTCCCGCATCCGAATTCATCCGCATGGGAATACATAACATTCATCACATCGACAAACTCCTTGTTTACATCCTGGGGGCGGTGATCGTTTGCCATCGAATTCCCGAGATATACAAGCTTCAATAAAGATGCGTACTGTTTCTTGGTGAATTTAATTTCCATAATTTTTACTCCTTATCCTGCGAAGATCCATCAAAATCCCCGAAGGGGGCTCTAAAAAAAACTTTTACAGGGCATAGTATGCCTTAAGTGCATCGATAAACCATGTATGGTCTGCTGTTCCGCCCATCTCGCGAATGGAATGCATCCCGAGAACGGGGACACCGACATCTACAGCGCTGATAGGAAGGTGTGTTGCTGAAATCGGGCCTATTGTGGTGCCGCCCCGTTCGTCGGAACGGTTCACGAATCGCTGTACGGGAACGCCGGCTGAGCGGCATATCCCCTCGAAAATCCCGGAAGAGCCGGCGTCTGATGTATAGCGCTGGTTCACACTCGTCTTGATGACCGGGCCTTTGTTGACGATTGGCCTGTTGGTCGGGTCTGATTTATCGCCGTTGTTGGGGTGCACCCCATGGGCCGCGTCTGCGGATATGAGAAAAGAACGCCCCATTGCCCGGAAAAAATCCTCTCTCCCCCGGCCCATGCATGCGATAATCCGTTCGATAACCCCCGCCAGCACCGGGGAGTCAGCCCCCTGTTTCGTCGAACTCCCCACCTCTTCATTGTCAAAAAATGCGAGCATGAGGGTCTGGGCCGAAGGTTTCGCTTCGGAGAACGGCGAAAGGATGGCATAAACCGCCTCCAGGTCATCGAGCCTGGACGAGGATATGAATTCATCATTGATACCGGCTGTGGTCCCCCTGTCGTATTCATACAGATAAAGTTCGTGGTCAAGAATCGAGTCGGGGCCGACATTCATTTCGTCCGCAAGCAATTTCACGAGAAAATTTTTCATGGTACAATCACCGCCGGCAATGCCGGCGAGCGGGATCATGTCCAGCTGTTTACCGAGTTCGATTCCGGTTGCGAGCTTCTGGTTCATGTGAACGGCAAGGTCAGGAATTACAAACAGCGGGCGTGCGACATTCACCAGACGGCATTCGGGGGTAAACGGGCCGCCCCCCTTCAATATCACCCGTCCGGCAAGTGAAAGAGGGCGATCAAGCCACGTATGAAGAATCGGCGAGCCGTAAATTTCAGTGTTGATTTTGATGTAGGCATCTTCGGCAAGCATCTCGGGGTTCGGCTTTATGCGTATGCCGGGCGCATCCACATGCGCAGCGGCAATGCGGAATCCATGTTCCGCCGGCGGTCCGTTCCCGATTATAAACGCAATAAGAGCGGACCCATTTTTAGTGATGTAGTATTTCCCCCCCGGCTGAATGTTCCAGGCGTCCCCCTCGTCAAGTCCGGTAAAACCGCGCGACACAAGGAGCTCCTTCGCATTCATGACCGCATGAAATGGCGTGGGAGAAGCGTAGATAAAATCAATAAGCTTACGCGCATTGTCCAGACAGAGGTCCTTTTTCATCGATTCACCGCACCGGTTTAATCTTTATTAACTATTTTAAAATCTCTAAGAGACATCATATCGAATAAGGAGTCAATTTTTGAAAGGTCGAAAATCATGCCGATCCTTTCAGGGACATCTATCAGCGAAAGGGCTGACCCGACCCCGCCGGCTTCCTTTGAAAATTTTATCAGGAGTCCGAGACCGGAAGAGTCAATACTCCGCAGTTTGGAGAAATCGATCCCGATAGCCCGGGGTTTCTTCGCTATCAGTTTCATAAATTTTTCTTCCAATTCCTTGAGCTCATTAAAGATCATATCCCCTTCGAGTATGATCAGGTCTGCAGCGCCGAGATTTTTAATAGATAGTATTAACACATCACTACTCCTGTTAATAATTAATCATTTTCGAATAAAACAGTATAATAACCGGCCCGTTAATAATAGAATGAATCTCATTAATGTCAATATAAATTCACTTCCACCGGGCCTGATAATACCGGTAGCAGTTTAAATTAACAGGTCATTTAATCATCAATGCTCCCGGACTCCTTTTATGACACACCGGCATCCATGAAAAAAATTTTATAATTCATATCGGTCTTTTGGATATGATTTATCAGCCAGTCCCTGAGAAACCCCATAAGTTCGATTGAAAATGAGGTTTTCCCCGATTCGAAACGCTCAAGAAATTCGCTCACCTGCTTAACGAGGCCGGCATGTTCCTTTTTATGTTCATTGATACCCGGGTAACTGAGTTTAAGCATAAGCTCCTCCTCCCGCCTGAAATGGACCAGGGTGTAATCGACCAGCCCCTTCAGTATTACTCCCATCGCTGCAGCGCTTTCCCCGGTGACAAGGGAGATGTGAAGCTTATTCACAAAGCTGATCAGCTGTTTATGATCTTCGTCAAAAGCCTTTACCCCGACACTGTAACTTTGTTCCCAGCCGATGAATGCCATTGTATGCTCCTTATTATTAAAAAAATGTTAACTTCTTATAATGATTCAGCAAATAGTATTCAATATAATTAAATTAACAAATATGTTAAATATTTGCCCACTAAATCCCCCAAAGGGGGACTTCAAGAAAGATATATTTTTTTACAAATACTTATTAATTTACATTCTCCCACGTCCCCCTCCGGGGGATTTAGTGGGTTTTTTTTAAATGTCATTTTATTAAATATTAGTATATATCCGCTATTTCAAAAAAATCAAATATTTTTTTAAAAGTTAAAATAGGTATTAGGTCATTTATAGGGGGTATTTACTAAATTGTACCTATATGTCATCCCCGTACCCGCCTGCGCGAGTATAAACTACAGCGGGGATCCTTCTCGCTAGACGCGAATTAAGGATTCCCGTCTGCACGGGAATGACATAGTATGGATTGTTACCCCCTAAAATTGACCTGTTACAAAATAGAACAAATCAAAAAAAATTTAGTAATTGAAAAAAATAACGTATCAACTCAGCATAATAAACTGATTACGTAAAATACGCCCTCGCCCGGGTAAGGGCGCGACTTACACGATCAGCACATGGCAAAACCGGAGGCACACATGAAATCACTTACTGAACATCTGACATTTTCCACAAGGAAGAAAAGGGACTATGTGAATATCACGGGCCAGGTGGAAAACCTCGTTGCGAAAAGCGGGATCCGGGAGGGGCTCTGCCTTGTCAATGCAATGCACATAACCGCGTCAGTCCATATCAATGACGCCGAAAACGGGCTTATTCAGGATTTTGATGATTTTCTCGAACGCCTTGCCCCCCATGAACCGATATCGCAGTACCGTCATAACCGGACCGGGGAGGACAACGGCGACGCCCACATCAAACGGACCATCATGGGGAGGGAGGTTGTCATTGCCGTCACGAACGGCAAACTCGACTTCGGCCCATGGGAGCAGATATATTACGCCGAATTCGACGGCCAGCGTCCAAAGCGGGTTCTGGTAAAAATTATCGGGGAGTGAATATGCGGCTCATTGATGTACATTGCCATCTGGAAAGCGCGGAATTCAAGGACTCGCTCGAGGGGATTATCGCATCTGCACGCGATGCCGGTTTAGTAAAACTCATCACCTGTGCCATTACACCGCCCCAATGGGAGGAGTCTCTTTCTCTGGCAAAAAAGCATACGGAAGTAGAATGCGCCCTCGGCATACACCCATGGTACGCATCTCCCGGTGATTTCGCGCGCATTCCCGAACTTGCGAACGCCAGGAAACTCGGCGCAGTGGCGATCGGTGAGATCGGGCTTGATCGAAAAATCGAATCACCCTCATTTGAGCTCCAGGTGAAAATTTTCGAGGAGCAGCTTGCCGTGGCGAGGGAAATACAGCTGCCGGTGAACCTCCACTGCAGGGGCGCTTTCAACGAACTTATCCTGAGCATCAAGCGGGTCGGCCTGCCTGAAGCCGGCGGTGTCATACACGCATTTTCAGGGAGCGTTGAAATTGCAGAAGAACTCATAAAGTATGGCTTATCGTTTTCAATGGGCGGGACCCTCACCTATCGCAGCAGCAATAAGCGAAAAAAAACCCTCAGCCGAATATATCCGGACCACTTCATGCTTGAAACCGACAGCCCGGATATCCCTCCGGTGAACATGAAAGGGGCCCCGAATGTCCCGGCAAACATACGTTATTGCCTTACCGCCGCGATGGAGATCCTGGGAATCGGGGAGAAAGAGATTGCGGAGACGACCACAAACAATGCCGTGAAGATGTTCGGATTGCGGTTGTGACTAAAATAGAATACACTTACTTTTGGTCGCAAGTGCATATAAACCGCGGGCGGCTTTGCTATTCGAAAGTTTTTCCCTCTTGACAAATTATTCAAAAATGATTATGCTATCATCAGTTCGGATTCCGGGAGGATAATCGAGGTTCAATTGATGTCTATTCCTAAATTAAAATCAGATCAAAAATTTACATACGAAGATCATAAAACCTGGCCGGAAGATGAGCGCTGGGAGTTAATCGATGGTCGGGCCTACGACATGAGACCTGCCCCTGGAACGGATCACCAGGAAATAATCGGATTGATATTCAGAATCATAGCCGATTATCTGGATGGTAAAAAATGCCGGGTATTTTTATCGCCACTCGACGTGCTATTAAATGAAAAACCTGAAAGCGCGGATAAAAAGATAACAACTGTCGTGCAGCCCGACATCCTCGTTGTGTGCGACGAGTCCAAAATCACGAAAAAAGGGATTCTCGGTCCGCCCGATATTTCGATCGAGGTGCTCTCGGAATCAACCGCATATAAGGATGAAACGCAAAAATTATCCTTATATGAAAAACACGGGGTTAAAGAATACTGGATCGTCAACCCCGAGGCCCATTACATAAATATATCCAGGCTGGAAGCAAACGAAAAATTTGCCAAGCCCGTACATTACAGAAAAGGGGATGCTGTTGAAAGCTCAGTACTTACCGGAATGAAGTTCGAC
>JBFZEZ010000326.1:0-3858 GCA_041306585.1 Spirochaetota bacterium
ATTATATCTTTATTCAAATTCATCGTGCCCATTGCGTCTATGATTGCCTCTTGTAACTATCCACGTCATTCCCATGAAGACGGGAATCCATAATTCGCGTCTAGCGAGAAGGATCCCCGCCTGCGCGGGGATGACATATGGTTGCTGAATAAATGATTACACCCAAAAATGGGTACTTACAAAAGGTGTGGATCCAATTTCGATTGTCAGGAGTATGTGCCATAAAATATATCCCGATGACCGCGAATAGCCACCGGCTCTGCGGCACAGTCATTGGGGAAAATACATCATGTTCTGAATAACCATCGTCGAAAAAGTAAAAAAGGAGGTGGCGGCTATTCGCCCGCAGGGATATATTTTATGGCACATACTCCTGAAAACCGGGGATCAAACTGAAATCTTCTTCAGCAGGTCGACAAGCCGATTGGCATAGCCCCATTCATTGTCGAACCAGGAGAAAATTCTGAAGAAATGGCTTTCGTTATATGGATTGCTGCT
The DNA here is from genome assembly GCA_041306585.1 of Spirochaetota bacterium. GTDB lineage: Bacteria > Spirochaetota > UBA4802 > UBA4802 > UBA5550 > JBFZEZ01. The sequence goes on from JBFZEZ010000326.1 coordinate 499, forward strand.
GAGAGTGAGCAAGGAATCATAGATTGAGGAATGATCGTTGTCGATGCAATCGCTCGATACAATTTCATCATTGCTGATTGCAAGGTAACCCCTGAGCTGATTTTCTGCAGCCTGTTTGAATATGGCGTCAATTTTATTTATCGATGTATCGTTTTCCGTAATCAATGAAAATTCAACCATGGCGACTTCAGGGACCGGGACCCTGAACACCGTATCGGTGATTTTCCCATTGAGAGCGGGAAAAATGTCAGCGATGCTTTTTGAGGCATGGACCGTTGAAGGGATTATATTGACCGCGGCTGATCTGCCGTCCCGCCACCCTTTCGTCGAATAGGTATCCACGACTTTTCTGCTTGCGGTGTAGGGGAGGATGATAGTTATATGCCCTTTTTCGATGCCGATCTTCGCCCTCATGAGGGAGTCGATGAGGGGTATGATGCAGTTGGCCGTGCATGTCGCGCATGAAACGATGTGATGGGATTGCGGATCGTACTCGGTGTCGTTGACCCCCATGATGATTGATTTGATCCCGCCCCCCGAGGCATTGTTCGATATGATGACTTTTTTTGCACCGGCGTCAATGTGGCGTCCCGCTTTTTCTTTGGAAGTGAACAGCCCGGTGGTATCTATTACATAATCGACCCCCATCTCTCTCCATGGGAGTAATCCAGGATCAGCGGATGCGGGAACGCATCGGATTTCATGACCTGATACAATGAGGGTGTCGTCTGTGTGAGATGCCGGATTCGTTTTTCTGCTTGTAATGTCTGCATTGAAGCGGCGGTGAATCGTGTCGTATGCGAGCTGGTAGGCCAGGTATTTGGCATCGTTTGAAACATCGGTGACAGCCGCAACATCAATGTCTGTGCCGAGCAATCCCTTGTTGTGAATTGCCTTCAGCACCATTTTTCCGATTCGGCCGAAGCCATTTATTGCGACCCTGATTGACATGTCGTTTTATCCTTGTTGTGTATACATTTATTCCGGTTAATCCTGCCGCGTATTTCAGTTTTAGGTTTACCACTTCAAATCCATTTCCTGATAGCATAATTATTTTAGCAGCAGGTTTCGTCCAGAATTATTTGCTTTTTCATTCATCATAAAGTGTAAGTAGACATTTTCCGTGGGTAATCATTGATTCAGCAACAATATGTCATCCCCGTACCCGCCTGCGTGAGAATATAATAATGTGGGCTCTGACCCCTCAGCAGGAAAAAACGGAATCAGCGGGTGCGGTCTTATTGTATTCAATTTACGTTGAATTTCTTAAATAAATAAACCTGCTGCTGATTCATGTATTTGCAGGGCTAAAAAAAATAATCCCCATTTTTTCACTTATCAAAAAAATTCTTGACAACGGCTTATGTATGCAAATCATTACCGTTACGAAATGGGCGATTAGCTCAGCTGGGTCGAGTGCCTGCTCGACACGCAGGAGGTCACTGGTTCGATTCCAGTATCGCCCACAGAATTAAAATGCCGTATCATATACGATGCAGGCATCGGGCGCGGCAATTGTGGCGCGCTGTTCGAAAGAGGCCACAGGGCCTTTTATTTTTTTTAGGAGATTTTTGTGAGTACCACCATACAAATTACCCTCCCGGATTCATCGTTACTCACAGCCGATAAGGGCGCCACAGTGTACGATGTAATCGGTAAGATCGGAAAAAAGCTTCAAAAAGATGCCCTTGGCGCAGTTGTCAATGGTCAAAAGACCGACCTTGCAGCGGCACTATCGTCTGATGTAACGTTACATGTGCTCACCTTTAAATCACCTGAAGGAAAAGAAATTTTCTGGCACTCTGCGGCACACCTTATGGCTCAGGCTGTGAAGCGCCTCTACCCTGATGCGAAATTTGCCATCGGCCCTTCTATCGAGGGCGGATTTTATTATGATATTGAAATGTCGAAAAACCCGTCACCGGAAGACCTCGAAAAAATCGAGGTGGAGATGAAGAAAATCGCTGCTGAAGATCTCGAAGTAAAACGCGAGGAATTGAGCAAGGCGAATGCCATAAAATTGTTTTCGGGAATTGGGGAAAAATACAAAGTCGAGATGATAAACGAGCTGGATGCGGCCACTGTCTCCATCTACCGGCAGGGTGAATTTTTCGATCTCTGCCGCGGTCCGCACGTGCCCCGGACTTCGTATCTCAAGTCGGTAAAGCTCCTGTCAATTGCCGGGGCATACTGGCGCGGTGACGAGAAAAATCAGATGCTCCTCCGTATATATGGTATTGCTTTCCCGGACGATAAACAGCTCCAGGAGCATCTCACATTCATTGAAGAGGTGAAGAAGCGCGACCACCGTAAGCTCGCGAAAGAGCTCGACCTGTACAGCACCCATGACGAGGCCGGGAGCGGACTTATCTATTGGCACCCGAAAGGGGGACGCATCCGCGCCCTGCTTGAGGAATGGTGGAGGAAGGAACATTTTCAACACGGCTACGAGATTCTTTACACCCCGCATATCGGCCGTGCCGAGCTGTGGGAGACTTCCGGGCACCTCGATTTTTACAAAGAGAACATGTATTCGTCAATGGAAATCGACGGCAATGATTATTATATCAAGCCCATGAACTGCCCGTTCCATATCAAGATATATCAAAATACCATGTATTCCTATCGCGATCTTCCCCTGCGCTGGGCGGAGCTCGGCACCGTTTACCGGTACGAGAAATCCGGGGTGCTCCACGGGCTGCTGCGTGTTCGCGGTTTCACACAGGATGATGCGCATATTTTTTGTACCCCGGAGCAGATTGAAGACGAGGTACGGGAAGTCCTGCGGTTTTCTCTTTATGTCTGGAAGGTGCTTGGCTTCAAAGAGATCAAAGCATATCTTGCCACCAAGCCGGCAAAGAGCGTTGGAGAGCCGGCACGATGGGAACAGGCACAGCAATCCCTGATGAACGCCATCAAAACCGAAAACCTCGAGGTTGAAGTCGATGAAGGCGGCGGGGCTTTCTATGGTCCCAAAATTGACCTTAAGGTGCGTGATGCCCTCGGCCGTGAATGGCAGATGACCACGATTCAGTTCGATTTTAATCTTCCCGATCGTTTTGATATGTATTATATGGGTGACGACGGGCAAAGGCATAGACCATACATGGTTCACCGCGCCCTCCTTGGTTCCCTGGAGCGTTTTTTCGGTATTTTAATCGAACATTACGGCGGCAAGTTTCCCACGTGGCTTTCACCGGTTCAGATGACATTGATAAATGTTTCTGATGATGAGGTGGCCTATATAAAAGAATTAAAACAGTCCCTGATCGTACGGGACATCAGGGTGGATACCGATTTCCGGAATGAATCCATCGGGTATAAGATCCGGGAGGCTATTTCCCAAAAGGTCCCATATAT
>JBFZEZ010000327.1:0-13055 GCA_041306585.1 Spirochaetota bacterium
AATTGAAACAGCCCCGGTTAACGCCTTGTTTTCACAGCCGCGCCACCCATACACTGTGGGATTGCTTGAGTCGATTCCGCGGATAAGCGAGAAAAAAATGCACCGGCTCCCGACCATTGAAGGCGTTGTCCCTGACCCCCTTCACTTTCCCAAAGGATGCCGTTTTGCCGACCGCTGCAATCGGGTAAAAGCTGAGTGCAGAGAAAAACATCCCCAGCTTCTCGAAATGGGGAATGGATGCAGCGTTGCGTGTTATTATCCGCATGTGTAGGAATAAAAAAGTATAGCTCCAGGCCCGCGATCGCTGAAGCTGTACAAAATATATACCGGCTGTTGCCGGCCACCCCCTGAGGGGTCAACTTCCATGTCATATTGTTGAAACGTCAATAATCATCCTAAAAAAATTGACCTCTTATTGGGCTATTGATGGAAATATGACTGATACAGGATTGAAAAGATATGGAAACTTTACTTGAAGTAAAAAACCTGATAAAATATTTCCCTGTAAAGGGGGGCTTTTTCAGAAGGACTGTCGGCCACGTAAAGGCGGTTGACGGGGTCACCTTCAGCCTTGAAAAAGGAAAGACTCTGGGCGTGGTCGGTGAGTCGGGGTGCGGCAAGTCGACGCTCGGCAGGGCTATACTCAGACTGATCGATTCATCAGAGGGCGAAGTACTTTTTAACGGGACCAATATACTGCATTTATCGTACAAGGAGATGTTCCCGATGCGAAGGAAAATGCAGATTATATTCCAGGACCCCTTTGCGTCATTAAACCCCAGAAAAAACATTCGACAGATAATAATTGAGCCCTTGAATACCCATAAAATAGGCACGCCGGATGAACGTCAGAAAACCGTCGTCAATCTTATGGATTTAGTCGGATTACGAAAAGATATGCTCGAGCGGTATCCCCACGAATTTTCCGGGGGCCAGCGTCAGCGTATCGGGATCGCCAGGGCCCTCGCCCTTCATCCGGACATCATAATAGCGGATGAGCCATTGTCTGCACTCGATGTTTCGGTTCAATCACAGGTCTTGAACCTCATGAAAGACCTGCAGGAGAAACTCGGCATCTCATATATATTTATCTCACACGATCTTGCGGTAATCGAGCATATAAGCCACGATATCGCGGTCATGTACCTCGGTAAAATCGTTGAAAAGGCCGCTACTGAGTCACTCTTTAAAAACAGGAAACATCCCTATACCGAAGCCCTCCTCTCCGCGATTCCGGTACCTGACCCGAACAAAAAATCGAGCAGGATAATCCTTTCAGGGGATGTGCCATCACCCTTGAATCCTCCGAGCGGCTGCCCCTTTCATCCGCGATGTCCGCGTGTTATGGATATTTGCAGGAGCGTAATACCTGAGTATCGTAATACAGGAAATGATGAGGATGAACATTTTGTGAGTTGTCATTTGTATAACTCGTAGGAATATGCAGTTAATCAACGAATAGTATCATGTCAAATAGTGGCCCCCTATAGCATTTAACGAATGATTTAGAACTCCCCTGTCATTCCCGCGTAGGCGGGAATGACAAAACAAGTCTTATTAAATCGTTAATTGTTATAACATACTCCCTATCAGGAGAATAAAGGGTTTTCAAAAATGATTCATATATAAATAAAAATGAGCTGTCATATTGACAGCTCATCGAGTATTTTTAAAACTTTAAATAAATTTTTTATTTCTAATGCGTCATAACTTGAATCATCATTCTTTGTTATTATTTATTGTTACATTTACATATTCGGAAACGCCATTTATGAATGAGCCTATTTCGCTATTCGATAAATTTTCATTATAAATAATTAATACATCGTTATACACAGCAAGAGTACCATATTGGTTTGCAATTTCCCATAGATTTTCGATTTGATTATTCGAAACGATTTTTAAATCTAATGCAATATAAAATAAGGAGATAAAATCAGAATCTGTATTCGAATTTATCAAAAGATTGTCATTATTTGATATTTCCAAACTGCCCACTATTGCTTGAATATACTTGAATCCATTTATTGAAACTAATGAATCGTTATCAATAATGCGCAGGTCGCCTCTTACTTGTGTAAGACTTTTAAATTCAGGTATTCCGGTTAATGCCTTATTTGCATTAATAAAAAATCCATTTCTAATCGAGGCGATATTTCGAAGTCCATTAATATTTTCAAGTGATGCATTCTGATCAATAGTCACTGCTCCAAGGACCTGAATCAGATTACTGAGAAAATCAACATGTGTTAAGGTGCTGGTCCCGGCTATAATGAGCGAACCACCGATATAACGAAGATCAACTGGCTCTGTTAATTGTGTCGCATCAGTAATATAAACGTTTCCGGTAACTAAGCCATTAGCCAAACAAGCTGTTTCAAAACAGTCACCGACTAATGCATCCAGAACTCGTATTGAAATGACGCATTGTGCGGTGAGAGAGTTGGTTGTCGATGTAACAGTATAGTCGGTTTTCTCCTGTGCCACCGAAGGCGTACCGGTAATTGCACCTGTTCCCGGATTAATAACTAAACCCGTTGGCAGTATGGGATCAATTGAATAAGTGACTGGATCTCCAGTAACCTTGACAATAGGTGTATTCTGGCTAATTTTAACATTTCTTGTATAAACAGCGTCAATAGAATTGTACTTTAATCCCAGTAAAATTTCTATACTAATTTTAGTGGTTTCTTTATCCAAGAGATCATTTTCCGCTGTAACTGTATACTCTGTCTTTGCCTGGACTGCGCTCGGAATACCTAATATCACACCAGTTGTTGCATCAATGTGCATTCCATCTGGTAATTCAGGATCAACAGAAAAATATGTAGCATCCCCTACATTGAGCGGTTCATTTACAACTTTCATACCGATTGAATATACAGCATCCTGAACAGCATATGCAGGATTATGAAGCATCAATGGCCTGACCCTAATCTTGATCGTTTTTTGTGTTGAACCCAATTCGTTGGTAGCAGTAATCGTAAATTGTGTTTCATCCAGCAGTGCAACCGGTGTCCCGTATATGACGCCAGTTGCAGCATCAATTTCCAACCCATCAGGAAGTTGCGGTTCAACTTTATATGAATCAGTGTTTCCTGTGACTGATGGAACATTATTTTGTATTAAAAAGTCTGCTACATAGACAGCATTTTCATTAGAATAAAATAAATCTGCCAGTAATTGTGCTTTTACTTGAATATTGATCTGAGTAGTAACACTACTATATGAATTCAATGCCGTTATTGTGTACTCTGTATTTCCCTGGATCTCTTCAGGTGTTCCGGAAATTATTCCAGTAGCATGATCGAGGGTCAACCCGGCCGGGAGTTCCGGCTCTACAGAAAACTGGGCTACCGGTCCACCAACAAAAGGTGTATTGTCGACTATCGCTTTTGCGACATTACAAACCATGTCACCAGAAAGATAATACAGGTACGATAAAAGCATCCCATTGCCAGATGGTGCTGATGAGATAACCGATATAAAAATGGATGTTGTTTTTTCAATATCACCATTAAATGCAGTTACAAGATACTCAGCACTGTTCTGATTAATAATCGGAGTACCCGATATAATTCCACTCTCAGGATTAATAGTAAGTCCTGCAGGCAATTCCGGATAAACTGAGAAGTTATTAAATATCCCGCTGTGTTTTGGTTTATTTTTATTAACGGGTACCAGTTTTAGAAAAATTGAATTCGTGGATACATATTCCAATTCCAGGGCAGGGTCAACAGCAACAGCTATCTCAATGGTTGTCGTTGTTGATCCGAGACTATTACTTGCGGTAATAGAATATTTTCCTTTATCCTGTTTCACTCGAGGAATACCCGAGATTATTCCGGTTTTTTCATTAAGTAAAAGCCCTTCTGGAAGAGCAGGTTCAACAGTAAATTGTTTAACGAATCCATAACATATAGGTTTGTTTAATGAAATTTTTGTGCCAAAATTATATTGAACATCACTGTTTTCATAACTCAAATTCGCCGGGGGTCCGGATTTCACAATTAATAAATTTATACTTGTTTTTGTTAAACCAAATTCATTCGATGCAAGAATTACGTATTGATCATAATTCAGAATTTCCTTGGGTATCCCGCTGATCACCCCTGTTGCGGCATCAATGTTGAGACCGAGTGGAAGTGAAGGTTCAATTGAAAAATGATCGGCAGAACCTGTATATGTCGGTCTATTGGGGGTAATTTCCATTCCAAAAATATACACTGACTGTGAAGTAGTATATCTCAGCTGGGCTGGAGGAAAATCATGTATCGTAATGGTAAGCGACGTTTTAGATTCACCAGAATCATTTGATGCAATAATCATATACACTGTTCGTTTTTGTTTGGAAGTTGGTGTTCCCGTAATCTCGCCCGTCTTTGTATTGAAACTCAGTCCAGCGGGGAGCGAGGGAACAATTGAATACTCCGTTACCGAATTGGTCACAATCGGGGTATTCACCTGAATAGGTACACCAGGGGTATACAGAGCATCAGGGGTGGAATAATGCAGTCCGCTTGGCGGCGCAACTTGCAGCGCATCGGAACTGCCGGTGTTCTGCGTCTGACACGCACTCATTGCAAATGATGCAATGATTAGAAATAACGATAGTTTATGTTTCAAAATATTTTTCATCATTTTTTAACTCCTCAAATCATTAAAGATTATAGTTCATACATATATCGATCCAAGCTATCTATCATTACCAGGAGCTGCCAGGGGCAAACTGGCGATAAATATCGCTCATCTTATACAGCATATCACGGTCCATGTCGACATAGTTACGGTATGAATCGATAATACCCGGCAATTCGTTTAACTTAACTCCAAAGGTCTTGAGCATTTTAGCACCTTTCTCGCTTTCCACGGGATCAGGCGATGTCGCGAAATCCAAAAAGCGCTGCAGCATAAATTCGTTTCCTTTAAATTTATGATGATTCATAGAGACTTCATTGGTAATTATCGATCCAACGGGAGTAGTGATGAGTTTACCCCTCATCTCATCATAGACCATAGAAATTTTATCATCATTGAAAAGGCCCTCGCCGGCCCCCGGTATCTTCAAGAAATTCATGTACATGTTGACGATATCATTTCCGCTTACTCTATAAAATTCGTTAATCATAGCGTAAATCCCCAAAATATCGTCGAAAGTCAGAAAACCATTTACATATAAGTCGACTGAAATACTTTCAGGATCAAGATAGGGTGTCCCATCTATTTCAATAACATTAAAGAATTTTGCAATCAAACTGTCCATATCGAATAATGCGTCTTCAGATTCGACAAAATAATTGTACAAAGTATTGTAATCCTCTGGATTTTCATAAACATCCAGTTTGGCGGCGAACAGGTCTGTTCTGTTTTGGTATGCCGTGACTTTATTTTTATATTCGAGCACTCTATTATTGAGAGCAATTATGGCCGGATCTCCGCCGGATATATCAATCAAAGGTATGACGGACACCATTGCATCGAAAAAATTGAGAGTCGTTTGGAGCTGTGCCGCATAATAATTCGATTGAATCAACCCGCCTTTGAACTGGGTTCCCATTTCTTTATTAAATTTTTTAAAAGCAATTGCGCCCTTCTGATTGATAATGGCGCTACTGTCGCCGTTCGCGGTTTCAGTTTTAATGACCGAATATAAATCCGAGCTCGAGCCAAGCCCGTTCATTTCCGACAATAACAGCTCATATACATACGGCCTGAGAAGAAAATAAAACAAATTGCTTTTATCCAATTCGTTTGAATTTTCCTTGGTCGCGAACGTTCCGGTTGCATAATCGTATTTAGCAAACCAGCCGCCCGGGGCATACGAGAAATTTCTATAGAACTCAAACGAACTTAAATTCCTGTCCTTGAAATATTTTTGATCAAACAAGTCCGGATATCTTGTCACAGAGCGATAGTTCAATCCGAACGAGCCGGCAGATTCGAGTGAGAGGAATAAGGTTGAATACAGTCTGTCATACAGATAGCCGATTATCTTTAATTCCCCATTGTATTCATCAAATTCATCCAGGTCTTCCTTGTCGTTATACATAGCGGATGTAAATAATTTGTAGCTATTGATTACCGCGTCATTCAGGTCCTTGATTTCTATGCATGCGTTCAGTTTCTTCAATATCTCAGGATTTGTTGTGTTCTTATTTTTAGAAATAAAATCATCAACATTATCAACTTCCGAAATATCTTCATCGTATTTTAAATCAAAATACCTCTTGTTTCGGTAATCAATAATAACCCGTGCAGGCATAAAATATCTGCCGACTATTCTGCTCAGATAAGCGTTATACGTTTCGCGGGTATCATATTTTTTTACATACGGTATATTATTGACCTTGTAAAATCGGTGGTACTCTTTTGCGAGATTATCAGTAATTTGCGCAGCAGTAGTTCCCCTGTCGAACCGGAGGCACAATGCGTCATCGAGCACCTGGTGGTCTGTGCAAAATTGATAATTGAATTCCCCGTCAATGACATCAATTACTTCTGTCCCCTGGGTAACCTTTTTAGTTTTTAAAGTTTTATTCGTTTGATAGCATGTCTTAATGGCAGCAGCATCGTATTTGCCAGGCCTGTCAAGTTCATGCTCGAAATTGTATTCATAATCCATAACACTGGAAGACTGCATCTTCTCTATCATTACGGGATGTCCATGAGTGTCCCGTACTATGTCGCCCTTATCATCCCTGAGGGCTTCCATTAAATCATCGCCGTCGGCATCATTGTAGAAATTCTTCTTATCAACAGAGCCCCTGAAGTTGTGACGCAGTCCCAGGTTGTGCCCCATTTCATGTACCATGGTGCCTATTAAAATGTCCCTCGCAATCTCCCCCTCACTCATCCCCTTTGCAATACTGTCGCTTATTTTATCATAGGGCATGGGATACACACAGCCCATTTCTTTATTTATCAGGGCATAATTTTTCGTCTCTTTGATCGATTTAATCGCCAAATCTTTTGATTTCTGGAATGTGGCTTTTATGTCGCCAATCTTTGCCGCAGAGTTGAGTATTTTCGTATTTCTCGATAAGTTCTTGGAAAGCATTTGATCTTTAAGTGCGGTCAATTTTATTGGGCCCTGTATTGAATCCGGGTCACTGCCGAGATATTGCTTTACCGAGCTTATGGCATCGCTTATAACAGAAGTAAAAGATGAAGCATCATCAGGCGTGATATCCTCACGTTTCATCATTCCCAGAATCGATTGCCGAAGGGCGCCGCCATACACAAACAGATTGGCATTGATGATTTCACCGGTTTCAGGATGCGCAGTTGACGGGCCATAGCCAAGGGGTGAAGAATTGAAACTTTCATCTATCCATTGTATCATATTATAGCGCAAATCACCCATACGCTGAGTCCCGTCACTTTCTTTCAGGGTTATAAAATTACTGATGCCTGTCGAGTCTTTCAATACCTTGTTCCATTCAGCAATGGCCTGGTAAGCTACAGGTTTATATTGTTTCACATCATCATTGTTCCAGTTTTCGGATAAATAAAAAGTTATCGGTTTGACTGGGTCCCATCGATTGATGTAGGATTTAAATACGCGATTGCCATATTTATCGTTTTCAACGATTTCAGTTCTGAAAAATCCCATCCTCTTTTCCCACGCGAGCGGGTATTCCATTGGTTTGTATGTGGTTTTTGGTTCCGGCAGGAAGGAGTAACGCACTTCTACAATATTACCACTTGGAATTGTAGAAGTACCACTGTTGAGTAATGCTTTTCGTACTGTAATATTAAGAACATCAGCCCCCAGATATAATTCCTGAAGATCACCCATAGCTTTCTGTTTAAGAGTACCATCCTGTAGCAGGTCACCGTACTGCTCGATGAAAATACCACGGTCGATTATTTCCTCATTTCCAAAATTGATAATCGCATATTTTCTGGTGTTCCACGGTCCAAGCTCTTCGGTCTCTTCCTGAATGTTGGTCTTGTCATTATAGTCATCCAGTCTTTTGCGTATATCGACATGTTTTTCAATCGGATAACGGCTGATTATACGCTCACTACCGGAGGCGTTTCCTGGATTAGAAATTGCGGATTGTGTATAGGTTGTGATCTCGATGATATTAAGATATGTTTCTGAGAATTCAAAACGAATCATTCTCGATGCATACCCCTGATGTCCTGGAAAATCAGGATTAGTATCAATTTCAGTGTTTTCTACCGGAACCTTGGTCACGGTTTCCCCAAAGATAAATCTCGAATTCCCTTCAGCCATAAATGCGGCTTTCTCAACACGCTGTCTGTTGGCGGGAAGGGGTTTAAACGGTTTCTGCTCAGCGCAACCGAAGCTGCTGATGGCAATAATGATAGCGAGCATAGATAAAAGGAATTTTTTTGAAATTACAAGGCTTTTCATAATCCTTCTCCTGGTCAAAATAATTATTTATTTAAATCTATGAATATACTAATAAACATTCATAGTGAATATATATCGTTAAATTAACGTACCCAAAACAAATAGTATTTCAGCAGTGTTCCTGTGGAACAGGCTGAAATTGCTTCTCCCGTCATCTTTATAATTACCAGCGCTGCTGTTGACGCCGAAAGATATATTAAATTTATCATTAATATCATATTGAAGGGTATAGCTGACCTCGTGCGAACCCTTCCATGTTGAGCTGTAGGCGTAATCGTTAGCGAGTACGATATCAATTGAAAAAGCAAGGTTCTGCAGATATTTATATCCCTTAACAAGATTGAATTGCACTGTGATCAAGTTCAGGAATTCAACATTGACGTTACTCCCTTCAGGACCATACTCATATTTATTTATAAATTTCAATACATATGTTCGGTAATATAATTCAAGAAAAGAAGCCGGGGAGAGGCCCAAAACGGTGCCGGCGCGAAGATACGCATACTGGGATTGCTTATGATAGTGTTCTTTCGAAGTAGTGACTACGCGCAGTGACACAGATTGCCACAAAAAGGGACCGGCCTGATATAATCCTTTACCTGATAATTCGATGAACGGAGGGGTAGTAAAGGTAAATTGGCTCTCATCCGGATTCACCTTCCGATACGAAAGCTGAGGGTCAAGCCCAAGGGTTAAAAATGTCTTTTTGGACATCCGCGCAGAGAAACGGGCATATAAAGTCGTGAAGGTGTCTTTCTTTTCATCCATCAATGTTTTTTGTTCAACAAGCAGCTGTGCGCTGAATCTGCTTTTGAGCTCGAGCATCTTCTGATCCGTGTTTGCAGCAAACAACTGTTGTGAAAAGAAAAAAGAAAAATACATTAATATAGTAGATACGCTAAACAGGAGAAATCTTTTGAGTGGTGATTTTTTCATTTTCACAATCCGCTCCCTGTATTATTTTTTATCATCCGGTTTTTTTTCTTCAGCTTTTTCCGGCGTTGTTTCTGTTTTCTCAGCAGTTATTTCTTTTTTTACTGTAAAATCAGCATTATAGATAAGGCCAATATTTATAAAATGATCAACCATAATCCGTTCAGAGCCCGACGTGCTGTACTCGAATGTATAATAATTCAGATAGCGGCACCGAATAGATAAATTTTTTGCCGGTTTTACAAGCAGACCGGCGCCTATTGCATTTCTGTAAAATGGTTTTTGGCCGTCTTTAGCGTCTGCTGTTGCTAAAATATAAAATTCTTCATCAAGGATGAGATCGATCATGGGGTGGACAGGGACGGTTATACCGAATAAATTTTGTAAATAAAATTCATTATTGAGGTTACGCGTATGGTCTTCCAGGGTATTCCAGAGTGTCAGGATATAGGTAAATTTCAGTTTTCCAAAATCATATGAAATTTCGGTAGGCCAATAAAGCGAATGAACAACAAACCACGTCCTGTCTTTGCTCTCATCAACATACCAGAATAGGGCGCGATATTGCGGTCCGGTAATAAAATCCAATTTGGGAATGAAGTTGGTTATCCAGCGGGGACCGAAATATATATCCTGCAAATACGCGCCGTCATTTTCATCATCTATTAGTGAGCCATTTGTTTTTGATTGTAATGAAAAATTATAGAGGGTTGCATAACGAAGATACATCCCAAGGCCATCGCGATGAATTTTGCTACTGAAAATTCCCTCGCCCCACAGGCTGCCACGATTTGTGACATTTTCTGCACCATAAGAAATAGTATGAATGTTAAATAATAGCAAAGCTATCAGCATAATAATATTTTTTTTCATAGTCCAAATCCTATTTTATATTTAACCAAGTTCGCAAACGGGTAAATTAAAACAACTACAAAATGTAGTTTTTAAAAAAAAAATTTCAACAGGTTATTTCCAGGGGGTAACAATCCATACCATGTCATTCCCGTGCAGACGGGAATCCTTAAAATGACCTCTTACAAAAATTTAACTTGTTAATATGTAAGCTGGAAACTTTTCGTAATTATTATATTTGATTATATTTATTTGCAGGATCAATTTATAAACTCCTAATTTATAATTGATTTTTTTTGAGGCTTTTTTAAAGTCATCCCTTTCTCCTGCATTCCCGAGTAATCCGTGGTCTGGACAGCATCTTTTAGATTTGGAGTAATTTTAACACTATGACGATCCCCAAACATCGCGAATTTCGCTCAGATACAATGACCCTTCCTACCGGAGCCATGCGGCAGGCCATGGCAAACGCCGAAGTGGGTGATGACGTATGCAATGAAGACCCCACTGTACAGCGGCTCGAGGCCCTCGGTGCACGGCTGGTGGGGAAAGAGGCAGCCCTGTTCCTGGCGAGCGGCGTGATGGGCAACCAATGCGCCCTCGGCGCGCACGGAAAGCCGGGTGATGAGGTCATCCTCCCCGAGGCTTGCCACGTGGTGGAGCACGAAAACGCAACAGTCGCGAGCCTGTGGGGACTCATGACTCGCACCATTACCCCCACCCGCGCCACGTATCTTCTCCCCGACGACATCGAACCGCGTTTGCGACGCGATGAGAACATCCACGAGCCGCGCACCGGGATCATCATTTTGGAAAACGCCCTGTCCGACGGCACGGTTATGCCTATAGAACCAATGCGGGGCATAAAGGCCCTCGCCGATGAAGTGGGGGCAAAAACCCACCTCGACGGCGCCCGGCTGCTCAACGCGGCCCTGGCCCTTGGTGTCGAACCCGCCGAAATAACGGCCCATGTCGATAGCGTAATGTTCTGTTTGTCAAAGGGACTCGGGGCCCCCGTGGGGAGCCTCCTTGCCGGTGATGCTCAGTTTATTGAAAAGGCCCGCAGATGTCGTAAGATGCTCGGTGGTGGAATGCGTCAGGTTGGCGTGCTCGCTGCCCCGGGGATCCTCGCCCTCACTGAGGGACGCGCCTGTCTCGCCGCAGACCACGAAAACGCGCGGCTGCTGGCCATTGGGCTGTCGAATATCCCGGGAGTAGCGCTCGATCTTGCCAGCGTCCAGACGAACATGGTGTGGATCAAAATTGACAGCCCGGGAAAAAGCTGCGACGGGCTCGTGAGATTTCTTGGAGAGCGCGGCATTCATACGTATCCGCCCATGCACCGCTCCGTGCGTTTCGTCACCAGCAGTCGTGTCGACGCCGAAGATGTTGAGGTTGCTATTAAGACTGTGGGGGAATATCTGATCACATAACAGTATTATCAATAAAACTGACGCGAATCAGGCCCTACATCCTCGCCGTCAAGGCGCGCGAATTCCTTCAGGAGTTCCTTCTGACGCGGGGTCAGTTTCTTGGGAATTTTTACATTTATCTTTACAAGCTGGTCCCCTTTCCCATATGAACCTAGATAAGGCAATCCATTACCTTTAAGACGGAAGACCTGCCCATTTTCAGTTCCGGGTGGAATTTTCATTTTTGCCACTGAGCCTGAGATTGTGGGTACGTCAATTTCACCCCCCATGCATGCCAGGGGAAATGAAATATCAACAACAGAAAGAATGTCATTACCATGCCTGTCAAAATTTGTATGCTTCTTGACATGGAGGACAACATAGAGATCACCCCTCTGGCCGCCATTCGGGCCATGTTCACCCTCGCCGCTGATTTTCAGACGGGACCCCGACTCGACACCTGCAGGAATTTTTACAGTGATTGTCCGCTTCTTAGCCGTGAGTCCGCTCCCGTCGCACTTTTTGCAGGGCGAAGTGATAATTTTCCCTTCACCGCGGCACTTGTAGCACGACTGCGTGATGGAGAAAAAACCCTGCGTCTGACGAATCTGACCTGTGCCGTTGCACACCGGACAGACTGACGGTTTTGTCCCAGCTGATGAACCGGTACCGCTGCACGTTTCGCATGTCTCATGCCGGGGTATCTCAAGCTGAACTTCCTTCCCCTGCGCGGCTTCTTCGAGGGTTATGGTGAGGTCATACTGGATATCCGAACCGCGCCTTGAGCGTTTTGTACGGGGGCCTGCCCCGAACGATGATCCGAACAATCCTTCGAAAATATCGTCGAAGCCGAAATCCTTAAAAATATCTGAAAAATCCGTGTAAGCCCCGCGTCCGAAACCTTCGAAACCTGCGACCCCTTCATGACCGTATTTGTCATATGATGCACGTTTCTTTGGATCTCGCAAAACTTCATATGCCTCTGTGGCTTCCTTGAATTTATCTTCGGCTTCCTTATCACCTTTGTTGCGGTCGGGGTGAAATTTCAATGCCTGCTTGCGATATGCCTGCTTGATCTCATCCTCGCCGGCACTCTTTGAAACACCAAGAATTTCATAATAATCTCGCTTAGCCAATGTTTTTTACCCCGATTATAATATGTTAGACCTGTTTCGAATCTTCGTCTCACTCTCGCATGGATCCCCTGATGGGGTTTTTAATAGGGACAAGCCCCTTAAATATAAATTATGCAACAGATCTAATGAAACAACATAAAAGGTCAAACGTAAAAAATTTCTCAACACATTTTTAAAAAATATTTTCAATAATTAATGCTACAGATTATTTTCCGGGGGTAGACAATCAAAAATCCAGCAACCCTATGTCATCCCCGTACCCGCCTGCGCGAGTATAAACTACGGAGGGGATCCTTCTCGCTAGACGCAAATTAAGGATCCCTCCTTCGCGGGTTTGAC